>CAZZJX010000024.1:0-6710 GCA_964654845.1 uncultured Dehalococcoidales bacterium | reverse complement strand
ATATACGCCGAAGCCCGGTATTTGAAACTGCTATGGTGGAAGTCGTGGAAGGAAAAGGCGCATACACAGGCGGACACATAGTATTTCATCCGGGGTGGTAACTATGCTCTGTGGGAACAGGTTATTCTCTTTCATCTGTTGGTGAGGATTAACAGATAGGCGTTAGCCGGTTGTGGTGAGTAGTCAGGGAGGGTCATGATGCTGCGCAGACTAGCCCAGCTCTTTGGTAGAGTGAAGCATATTCTTCGAACAGAGGGATTGCTATCCCTGCTCAGGCAGGGCTTTGCATTCCTCGCAGGTTGTATCTTCCGATATGAAACCTACTATCTCGTTGAACGTAGGCTGGAGGAAATGAATGGGGCTGACTTTATGCCCAGAATCGAAGATTTCACTTTCAGAATAGTGTCTACGACTCAAGAAGCGGACGAACTGGTTGCCAATGGGTTCGAGTTCCGTTCGTCTGACGGTGTTCGCAGAGAGAGACTGGACAGAGGAGCAATAGCACTCTGCGTTTTCATTGGCCGAGAGCTTGCTTACATAGGGTGGATTGCCATGAATGAAGAAGCCCAGAGAAGTATCTCTGACATTCCTTTGCAGGTAGACTTTTCCAAAAGTGAAGCATTTAGTGGTGGTGTTTGGACAAATCCGAAGTATAGGGGGAGAGGACTCCATCCCTATGGCGTTTCTAAAAGAATTCAGTTTCTCAGAGGAAGGGGCATAATCGTGTCGCGGAGAGTGATAGATAAGAAAAATATTTCAGCTCAAAGAATCAGTGTCAAGATTGACCACACGATATACGCCGAAGCCCGGTATTTGAAACTGCTATGGTGGAAGTCGTGGAAGGAAAAGGCGCATACACAGGCGGACACATAGTATTTCATCCGGGGTGGTAACTATGCTCTGTGGGAACAGGTTATTCTCTTTCATCTGTTGGTGAGGATTAACAGATAGGCGTTAGCCGGTTGTGGTGAGTAGTCAGGGAGGGTCATGATGCTGCGCAGACTAGCCCAGCTCTTTGGTAGAGTGAAGCATATTCTTCGAACAGAGGGATTGCTATCCCTGCTCAGGCAGGGCTTTGCATTCCTCGCAGGTTGTATCTTCCGATATGAAACCTACTATCTCGTTGAACGTAGGCTGGAGGAAATGAATGGGGGTGGCTTTGTGCCCGAAATCGAAGACCTCGCTTTCAGAATAGTGTCCACCAATCAGGAAGCTGATGAGCTGGTTGCTGAGGGTTTTGAGTTCCGCTATTCCGATGGTATTCGCAGGGAAAGGCTGGACAAAGGGGCCGTGGCACTCTGCATTTTCGTGGGGCGAGAGCTAGCCCATATCGGGTGGCTTGCCATGAGTGAAGAAGCCCAGAGAAGTATCTCTGACATTCCTTTGCAGGTCGACTTTTCCAATAGCGAAGCATTTAGTGGTGGTGTTTGGACAAACCCGAAGTATAGAGGAAGAGGGCTCCATCCCTATGGCGTTTCTAAAAGAATTCAGTTTCTCAATGGGAGGGGTATAATCGTGTCGCGGAGATTGGTGGCTAAGAACAATACTTCAGCCCAAAGAGTCAGTGTCAAGATTGGCCGCACGATATACGCCGAAAGTCGCCATTTGAAATTGCTATGGTGGAAATCTTGGAAAGAGAGACCATTTATGCAACAGTAGAATCTATCGCCAAGTATCCCTTAAGATTTGCCCCTTCATTGATTTCAAGGTTAAGCAGCATACTCAAGGTGTTTCTCTTTTCACTGCTTTGACCGCAATATAGCGTCCAGTCAGGTACCTGGTCCTTTTTTTCTCTAGCCTGTTGATGGAAACCAGGCCTTTCTTGATAACGCTATCCAGCTTACCCCGGCTGATTTTACGCAGGCAAATCTCAATGAGCCTGACAAGCCCATCAGGGTGGGGATAATGAAAGATGGCAGTGCTCTCTTCAACGATCAGGCTGATATTCTCCAGGGTGTGCTTCAACTTGGCGCGGGAAAGGGTCTTTCCAATGAAATACGGTGATAACCCCAGCCACATCCAGAGACGGAAGAATATGTATGGCGGATAGGTGATACTGCCTTTATTGTCTATAGTCAGGATAAGCGTACCACCAACTCGAAGAACCCGCCCTAGCTCCTTTATGGCGGTAACAATTTCATCCTCGCTGGGGAAGTGGTCCAGTGTGGAGTAGGAGATGATAAGGTCAATAGAATCGTTTTGTAGAGGTAGTTGTTTGATATCGCAGCAAAGGTATTTACTGGAATCTATACCGTGATGCCTGGCTTGCTCTTTTGCCCGGATTACTATTTCGTTGGCGATATCTATTCCCACTATATTACCGTTTGCTTGAGCTATGTAAAACAGAAACTGCTCAGGACCAAAGGCTTCGGCGAAAAGGTCTGTCTTCAGAATCCTCTGGTTGTCGGTCACATCGACCCAACTTGATATCAAACGGAGATATGTTTGCCTCTTGTGTTCAGCTAATAGTTCATTGGCGTAGCTTATTCTAAACCATCTCCTGGCAACCTGGTTCCAATGCATACGCTGACTGCCTAGCATACCCAACTCCTGCTTATCTGTGTCCGCCATTCTCCTGGGCCAAACGTCATTGACACATTTGCCATTTTACCAGAAATGAGATGCCTAAGCATAATGTAGGATATGCAAGAATTGATTGAAAGGGGCACTACATTTTGGGTATAATCGTGGAACTCCAGGATAAGAACAGGCTTGGTAAAATATTGCGTAGTTTAGTTCAATCCGACTATCTGAAGTTAGTACTGGTACTGGCTCTGGCTTTATATCTGGCTTTCATTCCACATCAGGGGTATCAATACCCGGTGCATGTCGATGAATGGGTGCACATGGCTTTATCTACGGAGTTACTGGACAACGGCGGGACCGATGGACTCACCAGCCCCTTTACAGGAAAGAATACAGAATGGAATCAAAGGGTAGAGTTAGGCTTTCACCTGTTCTGGGGCATCTTTCAGGAGATTACCAGCATACCCTGGGTATCGATTATTAGATACTTCCCAGCCATTATTTTCATGATTACGGTGCTGTCAGTCTATGCTTTATGCCGGAAGGCAGGATTCGGTTGGGAGGCAGCACTCTTTGCCTGTCTGGTACCGACCGCAATAGGTATACTGGGACCAGGCTTTTTAGTACCTGTGGCTATTGGGATGGTCTTCATTCCTCTCACTCTATTTACACTTTTTTATCTTCGAGGGTGGCAATCATATGTACTGTTGTTACTCTTCTTTTCTCTCATGATGTTGACACATGCTGCGACAGCAGTTTCTATGATTATCATCTTTTCAGCTTACATTCTGCTCAGCTTCTTCAAGAATGAGCGCAAACATGCTCTGGCTGTGGTAATCACATTGATGCTCCCATTTGCGTCGTCCCTGCTCTTTATGCGCCGAATTGTGCTTAACAAAATAGGATCCCTGTTTGTTACCCAACCCCTTCCACAGCATGTTGATTTGCCACTGGATTTCGCAACGTACGGTTATCTGCCAACCATAATCTTTGCTATCGGCATCTTCTCATTAATACGGAGTGGTGGAAGCAGGAACCATGGTCTGGCATTTGGTTCATTAGCTCTACTGACGATGGTTATTACTTTCGTTAAGTTCCACTACGGGGTGGAACTAGTATACCTCCGTGGATTCGTGCATTTACAGTTAATGATGGGTGTAGTTGCCGGTTCCGGATTGTTGTGGTTGAGGAATATCAGGCTGCCCGATAGCCTTGGCGCCAGGGTCAAGCCTGCCTTCATAGGGGGTATCCTGGGCCTGATTGTCATTGTCCTCACTCTTATTATGGTTGTTCCTTCTCGGCAGAACACCATTTATTACCATATGATTGATAAACACGATTACGATGCTTTTGCCTGGATAGCTGAGAATGTTGAGGAATACTACGATAAAGCGATTCTCGACCCCTGGAAGGCGACTGCTTTCACAGCCATCACCGGGCGTAAAATCTACTCCAAGATAGTTATGTCTCCTGGTGAGGATGATATGAGGGCTTATGAATTCCTCGGGAAGGGGTGTTTAAATACCGCCTTTCTGAGGAACAACAATATTACGATAGTTTATACCCGGCAGCAGTGTGAGAATCCTGATCTGATAAATGTAAGAAGGTATGTCTATTTACTTGAGGCTACATCGCCGATAATAACGAGCTCCGGTTCCCACTGAACCTCCGGGGCTAGTGTGAGGCGGTTCCCAATAATTGGACAGAAGGCGCCAGTCTGATAGACTTATAGACACATTATGGTCGCACTAAGAGCAGTTGTAGTCAGAATCAAGACCATCCTCAAAACAGAGGGACTGCTACCTCTACTAAGAGTTGCGTTACTGTTTTTGACCCGGTATCTCTTCTGCTATGAAACCTATCACCTTTTTGAATTCCAACATGACCCTGCAATAAATCCTGACGACTTCAAACCCAGCATTCCCAATCTATCACACTATTTTGTTACAACAAACCAGCAGGCCGATGAACTGACCACGCAATTTGATGACTTTCGCTCCTATTGCATCAATGCCCGAGAGAGACTGGATAGTGGGGCGGTAGCTTTATGTGTTTTCTCGGGACGGAAGCTTGCTCACATGGAATGGATAGCTACCAGTGAGGCTGCCAAGAGAACGTTCAATGACATGCCCTACCGGGTGGATTTTGCTAACAAGGAGGCATGTTATTCCGACGTGACTATTCCAGAGTATAGAGGAAAGGGAATTCGAACCTACGGCAACAACCTGGCACTCCGCTACCTCACTGAGCGGGGAATAATGACCGGACGAGCGGTTATACGAATAAGCAACCAACTGTCCCTTAGTACATTATCTCTATCTCTGAATTATTCTGAAGGGTCCAGGGTGTACGCTGGAGCCCGCTATATAAAGTTTCTATGCTGGAAATTCTGGAAGGAAACCCCAATGAATATTCCTGCAAAGGATATGATAACGAGGCATCGTAATTGAGCATAATACGGGGTTCACCTCAACTCATTAAGGGCATATCTTAACTCTTTTATAAAATTGCCGACTGATATGAGGTCATCCCCGGCTTCCATTAGATGGACTATTCGACTGCCGACGATGACACCATCGGCGAGACGGGCTACCTGCGCTGCCTGCTCTGGTGAGGAGATGCCAAAGCCAACACAGAGTGGTTGGGTGGTGACCTTCCTCACCCTGTAGACGAAATCCGCCAGGTCTGGCGGCAGGGCCTTTCTGGCACCGGTCACCCCGCTTACCGAAACCAGGTAGATAAATCCCTGAGCCTGGCTGGCGACCAGCTTGACGCGCTCATCTGTGCTGTTGGGGGCGAGCAGGTATATGAGGTCAAGTCCGTGCTTGCGGGTGGTGGCCTCCAGGGGGGAGGCTTCTTCAGGGGGGAGGTCCGGGATAATCAATCCGCTGACCCCAGCCGCGGCGCAATCCCGACTGAATTTCTCCAGCCCATAGTGGAAGACAGGGTTGTAATAGGTCATAAAGAGCAGGGGGATGTCCACCTGTCTATGCAACTTAGCGGCTGTTTCCAGGCAGACCTCTGGCGTGATGCCATTTTTGAGGGCACTGAAGCTCGCTTGCTGGATGGTGGCTCCGTCAGCCAGCGGGTCCGAGAAGGGTATGCCCAGCTCTACCATGTCACAGCCGCTGGCGGCGAGGAGAGGGACTACCTTGAGGGTATCATCGATATTGGGGTAGCCGACGGTAACGTATGGTATCAGGATTTTGTGCTTGCTCAGCCGGAAGACATCATGTATACGGCTCATAGCTCCTCCCCCAGTGCTTCGGTGACGATATCCATATCTTTGTCCCCCCGCCCGGAGAGGTTGACGACGATAATCTCGTCCTTTTTAAGCGACGTTGCCAGCCTGGCGGCATAGGAGATGGCATGGGCAGGCTCCAGTGCCGGGGTGATACCCTCGGTGAGGCAGAGTAACTTGAAACCATCAAGTGCCTCCTCATCATTGACGGCGACATAGTCGGCACGACCGCTGTCCTTAAGGAAGCCGTGCTCCGGTCCAACTCCGGGGTAGTCCAGTCCGGCCGAAATGCTGTGGGTTTCCCTGACCTGCCCATGGTTGTCCTGGAGCAGGTATGATTTGGTACCGTGGAGCACGCCGATGCTGCCTCTGCTCAAGGAAGCAGCGTGTTTATCGCTCTTCAACCCTCTGCCGCCTGCCTCCACCCCAATGAGTTTGACAGCTTCATCTTCCAGGAAGGGGTGGAAGATACCGATTGCGTTGCTGCCGCCGCCGACACAGGCTATGACATAATCCGGCAGGCGCCCAACTTGCCCAAGGCACTGCTCTCGTGTTTCCTTACCGATGACCGTCTGAAACTCTCGCACCATAAGCGGGTAGGGGTGAGGACCAACCGCCGAACCGAGCAGGTAGTAGGTGTCCTGAACGTTGGTCACCCAGTCTCGAATAGCTTCGTTGATGGCGTCCTTAAGGGTGCGGCTGCCTGTTGTTACTGCCCTTACTTCGGCACCCATCAGCTTCATACGAAAGACATTGAGTCCCTGGCGGCGAATGTCTTCTTCACCCATGTAGACGATGCACTCCATACCCAGCATGGCGCATACGGCGGCAGTAGCTACACCGTGCTGCCCTGCCCCTGTCTCGGCGATAACCCGTTTTTTGCCCATACGTCGGGCGAGCAGTCCCTGCCCCAGGGCGTTGTTAATCTTGTGGGCACCGGTGT
>CAZZJX010000023.1:0-9429 GCA_964654845.1 uncultured Dehalococcoidales bacterium | reverse complement strand
CGGAGAAGTGGGGGCGGGAATGCGGCAGGTGCTGGAGGTCAACAACCTGGGCGTGAGCTACAATGGGGTCGCTGCCCTGGAAGGAGTGAGCTTCCACGTGCAGTCGGGAGAGCGAGTAGCCATAGTCGGCCCCAACGGTTCGGGCAAGAGCACCCTGTTCGCGGCATTGATCGGCCTGGTCACTCCGAGGACGGGCACGGTAGAGGCAAACGGGGCGGAGTTCGGATACGTCACGCAGCGATCAGCGGTCGATTGGTCCTTCCCGGTCACTGTGCACGACGTGGTGATGATGGGCCGGATAGGGAAGATGGGCTGGCTGCGCTGGCAGCGTCCCCGTGATCGCGAGATTGTACAGAGCTGCCTGGAACAGGTCGGGATGGTTGCGTACGCCGGCCGTCAGATAGGAGAGCTTTCTGGCGGGCAGCAACAGAGGGTGTTCATCGCGCGGGCACTGGCCCAGGAAGCTACGATTCTGCTGATGGACGAGCCCTTCACGGGCGTCGACGCACCTTCGCAGGAGGCGATTCTGGAGATCATGGACCGCCTTCAAGAACAGGAGGTGACCTTGTTGGTCTCGACCCACGACCTCAACCTGGCCGTGGAGCGATTCGACCGACTGGCGCTCCTCAACACGCAGCTCATCGCCTACGGGGCGCCCCGGCAGGTGATCACGCCGCAGGCGCTCACGGCCGCCTACGGCGGACAGGCAGTATGGCGCGGCGACGACTATGCCATGGTGCTAGGGGACATTGACTGCTGCGGCGAGAGTGGGCACCAGCATGACTGAAGCTCTGGAGCTCTTGATCCAGCCTCTGCGCTATCCTTTCATGGTAAGGGGACTCCTCGCCTCGCTGATGGTCGGCACCCTGTCTTCTGCAGCGCCCGATGAACTGCTGGTGAATGGTGGCTTTGAGGATGGGGTCGCTGGATGGGCAAGTTATGGTGGTATCTTTTCATATATCGACGATCCTGTTCATAGTGGGGATTATGCCGCTATTTTTGCCGTCTATAAGGCAGAAAGCTGGGTATATCAAGTCGTCTCCGTCCAGCCTAACGGTAGTTATACCTTCAGTGGTTCGGCGATAAAAAACAACGTCAATGCAGGTGCGGTTTTCCTTCGAATTGGCTGGTATGAGGGAGATGCGATCTGGTATGTCACTAACCCTTTTGAGCAATTAATGGATAACCACCCCGACTACCAGTCTCTTACTCTCACAGGCACTGCGCCGCCGTATGCTCATTCGGCCATAGTTGAGTGTGTGGTCAAATTGGTCGATGCACCTACTGGACCTGCAATTGCCTACTTTGACGATATGAGTTTCACCGGGCCAGCGGCGTCCACCCCCACTCCGACTGCCATGCCAACACCGACCCCGACTACCACGCCTACGCCAACCTCTACCCTTACGCCTACGCCAACTTCTACCCTCACACCTACACCAACCATCGCACCTACGCCGACTGCCAGCCCCACGCCTACACCTATCGCCACGTGTACATCGTCGCCAACTCTGACACCGGCACCAACGCTCACACCAACGCCAACGCCTACTCTCACTGGCACCACGGCAGAAAGAGGGGATGTTTTAATCAACGAGGTTGAATATAATCCACCTCAAAGTGGCCCAGATGCTGACTTTGAGTGGATGGAGATCTATAACCCGACCGATAATACCATTGAGCTTGGGGGCTGGACGGTTAGCGATAACCTAGGATATGACCCGGTTCCTTCGCTAACCCTTCTTGACGGGGGTTTTGCGGTGATCGCTACCACGGAGGGCTTCTATACAAACTTTCCCGACTTCGATGGCACCATTGTCTTACTTCAGGATAGCCGCATTGGCAATGGGCTGAACAATGATGGAGACTGCCTCATTCTTGAGGATAGCATGGGGAATGTTATCGATGCGATCTCATATGGCGATGAGACTTCGCAAAGCACCTACCATTCCGATGTCGCGGCAGGCCATTCACTGGAGCGCTCACCGCCGGGGGGCGAGTTTGTGGACAATCCATCTCCTACTCCAGGTCAAGGCCTTTATCCCCTTCCGACGCCAGCACCATCTGCCACATCCACTCTAGTGCCTACACCGATACCAACGCCCACATCAGTACCTATGTTTACTACTACACCTGCGCCTACCATAACATCGTCACCAACACCTCAGACGTCGAATGGGGGCACTTCCTTCTCCGCAGTAGGTGTGCGTGCTGTTCTCATAGTCATAGCGATAGCTTGCCTTGGCATCGGACTTTGGCTTAGAAGACGCAGCAGGAGATGATTGCCTTACACCCTTCCCTTAGATATAATTTGACAAATATGTCAAGGCCATCAACAATCGCCATAGACGGACCGGTTGCAGTCGGTAAGAGCACAATCGGCAGGATGTTAGCCCAGAGGCTGGGTTATCGCTATGTGGACACAGGGATGATGTATCGGGCTCTTACCTGCAAGGCGATAAGACTCAATATCGATCTCGAGGATGAAGAGAGGCTCAGCCGGCTTGCTGAGAGCACCAGTATCGATCTTGCGCCACTTGACAAAGTGTTTGTTGATGGTGACGATGTTACATCAGGGATTCGGGATACAGATGTGGAGAGGGGTGTTTCCTTGGTGGCGAAGGTAGCTGGCGTCAGGGAGGCGCTGGTCGAGCAGCAGCAGGCATTGGCCCGGGGTGGTAAAATCGTCATGGCGGGGCGTGACATCGGCACGACCGTGTTGCCACATTCCGAGCTAAAGGTCTATCTCTGTGCTTCCTTCGAAGAAAGGGCTAGTCGGCGCTATCTTGAGCTGGTGGAGCGAGGTGAAGCGGCGGATTACCAGGCTGTCCTTACCGACCTGAAAAGGAGGGATGAGATCGATAGCGAGCGCGCCGTCTCTCCTCTTCAGCCAGCTCAAGACGCCAGGCTGGTCGATACAGACGGACTTAATATCGAGCAGGTGCTATTAGAGATTTTAGGCATGATGGGGGAAGGATAATGACCTTGTTCTACTACCTGGAAACCATGTTTGTCAAGATAATGCTCCACATTCTGGTACGACGGGAAATCCGCGGGACTGAGAACGTGCCCACTGAAGGCCCCTTGATCGTGATAGCCAATCACCTTAATATCGCCGATCCCCCAATCCTTTCGGCAAGTCTTCAGCGAAGGATAGTGTATATGGCGAAGGAGGAGTCATTTAGTCATCCGATTCAAGGGCCACTGGTGCGTGGCTTCGGGGCATTCCCGGTGCGCCGCGGGCAACTTGATAGAAGAGCACTCCGCTGGTCGCAACAGACGCTGAAAGAGGGACTGGCATTGGGCATGTTCCCCGAGGGGACGAGAAGCAAGACAGCTACGTTGCAGCCGGCGCGTTCGGGGACGGCACTCATCGCCTTGCGCAGTGGTGCCCCAATCCTCCCCGTGGGGATCACAGGCACAGAAAAAATCTTGGGGGTTTCCTTCATCTTTGGCCGGGTACGGATAACCGTGAACATCGGTAAGCCGTTCACTCTGCCTCCAGTCGATGGCAAGTTGACCAAGGCTCAATTGGCAAGTACTACCGAGGTCATTATGCGTCGGGTCGCCGAGCTTCTACCAGAAAGCTACAAAGGGGTCTATGGAGATCGAGAAAGCAGCTGAACTAGGGTTTTGCACCGGCGTGAGGCGTGCAATCGACATATTGGAAAAGGCGGCGCAGGAGTTTGGCCCTCTCCTGACCATGGGGCCAGTGGTGCATAACCAGCGGGTAATGGAGAGGCTTGCCCAGTTTGGGGTCAAGGCGATAGGTGATGTAGACCAGCTTGAAGGGAGCACCGTGGCGATTAGTTCCCACGGTGTCAGCCCCAAGGTGGTGGAGAAGATAGAGACTCGTGCGCTCCGAATAATCGATACCACATGTCCGTTTGTGCGACGCGCCCAAGTCGCTGCAAAGAGATTAGCGAGGGCAGGTTTTTTCGTGATCGTCTTTGGTGATGAAAGCCATCCTGAGGTGCAAGGCGTGCTTGGCTGGGCTAAAGAGAAGGGGCTAGCTGCTGTTGAGCTGCCTAAGTTTGATAAGTTACCGCAGCGAATCGGTATCCTTTCCCAAACCACCCAGAGCTTCTCCAGCTTCACCCGGTTTATTTCATCATTTGCCGATTCCTATCTTGCACTCATCTCCGAGCTACGCATCGTCAACACTATATGCGATGCCACAAGAAGGCGGCAAGCGGCAGCCCTCGATCTGGCAAAAAAAGTGGACATGATGTTGGTGGTTGGCTCTCGTGTGAGCGCTAATACGCGGCGTCTTACCGAGATATGCTCCGCCATCGTCGAGACCCATCTCATTGATGGGGCTGAGGAACTCGACCATGTGTGGCTTCGAGATCACCAGCGCATCGGGGTGACCGCAGGAGCCTCCACCCCTGATGAGGCTATCGAGGAAGTGGTCGCAAGACTACAGGATGCACAGTAACTGAAAGGAGGAAACCTTTGGAGCTAGAGAAATTTGGCATTTATGTGAACACTAAGGAGCTAAAGGTAGTGCGAATCAATTCCCCTTACTGGATCCCATCAGGTCCTGACTGGGTCTATCTCACTCCGGATGTAAATATGACCCTCTTGAAAATTCGTGAACTAGCTGGAGAGAAGAAGCTGGTTAGCGAGCCCGACAAGCTCGTCTGGAGTTAGATTATGACTTGACTCGCGAGGCTTCAAATGTTCAAAAAAGGGCCTCTATGTGATATAATGCTTATTCAAATAGGAGCGAAAAATGAGGTCGTTGATGAAAAAAATGTGGTGGTTCCATGCGTAAAGATCGCAAGGTTGTCTGGTTTGAAGATGTGGGCAAGGACGATATCCCTCTAGTCGGTGGCAAGGGGGCAAACCTCGGCGAATTGACCAAAGCTGGAATTCCAGTGCCCCCGGGCTTTATTGTTACCGCTCACGGCTACTACAGCTTTCTTGAACAATCGAAGCTTGCTGACGAAATTCGCTCTCTCCTTTCGTCTTTGGATCCCGATGATAGCAACAAGCTTCAAGAAGTTGCTTCGAAGATAAAGGCGTCGATTAATGCCGCTGAGATGCCTCAGGAAATTGCTGATGAGATAGCACAAGCCTACCAGAAGTTGGGCGGTGGCCTGGTAGCGGTGCGCTCCTCAGCCACCGCTGAGGACCTGCCCGAAGCATCCTTTGCCGGGCAGCAGCGTACCTTCCTCAATGTGGAGGGAGAGAAAGAGGTTATTACCGCGGTGCAACAGTGCTGGGCATCGCTTTTCGAGCCGCGGGCCATCTTCTACAGGGCTAATCGGGGTTTTGACCACCTCACGATTGGCATTGCGGTGCCGGTGCAGAGGATGGTGCAGTCGGAGGCTTCGGGTATCCTTTTCACATTGGAGCCGGTTACTAACGACCATAGCAAGGTGGTTATTGAGGCGGTTTACGGATTAGGGGAGGCAATCGTCGCCGGTGAGATCACCCCCGACCTTTATATAGTGGATAAGGAGAAGGAGGAGGTCTTGGACAAGACCATTGCCAGCCAGGGATGGCAACTGGTGCGCAATGCGAAAGGCAAAAACCTTGAAGAAGCGAATGTGAAAGTGCCCATAAAGAAGCGGGACCAGCGGAAGCAGAAACTTACCGATGAATATATTGGTATCCTTGCCCGGCTTGGCAAGAGGATTGAGGCGCTGTACGATTTCCCTCAGGACATTGAATGGGCTCAAGAAGAGGGAGCGCTGTATATTGTCCAAACCCGTCCCGTAACGACGATAAAGGAACTTGAGGAGCCTAGAAAAGAGGGACTGGAAGCAGTCGAGCAGGCTTTAAAACTAATTACTGGATCGCCGGCCAGCCCGGGCATCGCTTCCGGACCGACTAAGATAATACTGCGAGCAGATGAGATCGATAAGGTGTTGGCAGGCGATGTGCTGGTAGCTGAGATGACTACCCCCGATTTTGTGCCGGCAATGAAGCGGGCGGTGGCTATTGTAACCGATCGCGGAGGGCGAACATGCCATGCTGCCATTGTAAGTAGAGAGCTGGGTATCCCCTGTGTGGTAGGAACGGGGACTGCTACTCATTTTTTAAAACCGGAGCAGGTGGTTACTGTCGATGGCTCCGAGGGGAAGGTATATGATGGTCGGATTATCAAGGAGGAGCCTTACATCCCCTTGGTAATACCCAGGGCGCGCATAAGAACGACAACCAAGCTTTACGTGAATCTTGCCGATCCCGATCTCGCCGAAAGGGTAGCAACTAGAGATGTGGATGGTGTGGGGCTGCTTCGCGCCGAGTTCATGATTGCCCAAATAGGTGAACACCCTAGCTACATGATTGCCCAGGGGAGGGGGCAGGAGTTCGTGGGAAAGCTTTCACAGGGCGTTGCCACCTTTGCCAAGGCCTTTAGCCCCCGCCCTGTGGTTTATCGGACGACAGATTTTAAGACCAATGAATACAGAAATCTCGTAGGGGGTGAAAATTACGAGGAAGTTGAGGAGAACCCGATGCTTGGCTATCGGGGATGCTCTCGGTATGTAGTGGAACCCGATGTCTTCAACCTCGAGATCGAAATGATAAAGCGGGTTCGGGAGAACTATAAGAATCTCTGGGTAATGATTCCCTTCGTGAGACGGGTGGGTGATCTTGCCATGCTGGTGAGGATATTGAAGGATGAAGGCCTTCGCTCCTCCAGAGATTTCAAGCTTTGGATGATGGTTGAGGTGCCATCCAACATCTTGCTCCTCGACGATTTCATCAATGTGGGCATCGATGGCATCTCCATCGGCTCCAATGACCTGACCCAGCTCATCTTAGGAATAGATCGAGACAGTTCGAAGCTGGCAGAGGAATTCGATGAGCGAGATGAGGCGGTGCTGGTGGCAATGGGGAAGGCGGTTAGAACCTCGATCAGGAGGAGGATTACTGTCTCTATATGTGGACAGGCACCATCGGTTTACCCAGAGCTTACCGAGATGCTTATAGAGTTGGGAATCACCTCCGTATCAGTAAGCCCCGATGCCATCGAGCATACGAGGGAGATAATCGCTAAAGCCGAAGGGAGGCTTAGTAGTCCCTCTCTGTGGAGGCAATTTGCTCGCGCAACGAGCTAATCTTTCATGGTTCACGATGATATACGTCAGCGAATTGAGGAAAGGGAGGAGAGCCTTTCACCATATGCAATGAAGAGCAGGCTTTCACAGGGCAGGCTGAAGCCTGAAGAGCCCTGCCCGATGCGCACTGCTTTTCAGAGAGATCGTGACCGTATCATCCATTCCAAGGCATTCCGCAGACTGAAGCACAAAACCCAGGTTTTCATCGCCCCATTGGGCGATCACTACGTGACACGGTTAACGCATACCCTGGAGGTTTCTCAGATCGCCCGCTCGATAGCACGGGCTTTAAACTTGAACGAAGACCTCGATGAGGCCATCTCCCTTGGCCATGACCTGGGTCATACCCCGTTCGGACATGTGGGTGAGGAGGTTTTGAATAACCTTTTCCCCGAAGGGTTCAGGCATAACGAGCAGAGCCGAAGGGTGGTTGACATCTTGGAGAAGGATGGGCAGGGACTGAACCTAACATGGGAGGTGAGGGAGGGCATCCTCAGGCACGCTAAGACAGGGGTTGATATTCTTGGTGAGGATTGGGGAGATGTAGGAACCCTGGAGGGTCAGGTTTGTAAGATAGCTGATATCATTGCCTACGTCAATCACGATATCGGCGATGCTGTAAGGGCGGGCATCATCTCGGATGGTGACCTTCCCCGTCAGGCGGTGGCTGTTTTGGGGCGTTCACATTCTGAGAGGATCAACACCCTGGTCTCGGATGTGATCGACTTCTCGTGGGCTGCTACAGGGGCGGATAGTGGGGTACAGCCTGCAATCAGGATGAGCCCTGAAGTGCTTGAGGCGGCAGAAATGCTTCGCCAGTTCGTCTTCGAAAGGGTATACAATAAAGTAGCTGGCGATCAGGCGGAACGCGCTCGGGAGGTGATCAGCGTTCTCTACGAGTATTTTGTAGAGAATGAGGAAAAGTTGCCCGAAGAGTACTCAAGGCGCGATGATAGCGTGGAGCGGAAGGCTGTGGACTATATCGCCGGAATGACCGATAATTATGCCCTAAGGATGGCGGAGGAGGTTGTAAGGGGGGTAGATTTTTAAGATGAGCGTCATCGACGAGATAAAACAAAGGCTCGACATTGTCGATGTTGTTTCGGATTATGTTACGCTTCAGAAAGCAGGGCGTAACTTTAAGGCATTATGTCCTTTTCATACCGAGAAGACCGCCTCCTTCTTCGTTTTTCCCGAACGCCAGAGCTGGCACTGCTTTGGAAGCTGTGGAATAGGGGGGGATATCTTTTCCTTTGTGATGAAGAAGGAGGGCACTAACTTCAGTGAGGCACTCAGGCTTTTAGCGGATAGAGCAGGGGTAACCCTGGTCACAAGGCAAAAAGAGCGGGCTGAGGACAGAGAGGCGGAAAGGCTTTATCAGGTAAACGAGGCTGTCGCTCAGTATTATCATTACCTTCTTCTGAATGCCAAACCTGCCGAGGTGGTGAGGCGCTATTTAAGTGAGCGGGGTATCTCGAAAGAGACCATAGATAGCTTCGAGCTTGGCTTCAGTCCCGATAGCTGGGATGCATTACGTCAGCACCTAATTAGCCGAGGCTATAAAGGGGATGAGTTGGTGGCGGCAGGCTTGGTTGTCGAAAAGGATGGTGAGACGTCCTATGACATGTTTCGAAATCGCCTGATTATCCCGATAAGGGATGAGAAGGGGAGGGTTGCTGGATTTGGCGCCCGCGCTCTCGATGGCTCCACCCCCAAGTATCTCAACTCCCCTCAGACGAGGGTCTTCGATAAAAGTGGCATCCTCTATGGGCTAGACCGAGCGCGGGGAGCGATCAGAGAGCAGGGCTTGGCAGTTATTGTGGAAGGCTATATGGATGTTCTCACTGCCCATCAGCATGGTGTGGCTAATGTCGTGGCTTCTATGGGAACATCCCTAACGGAGAAACAGATTGGCATCATAAAGAGGCTAACCAAGAACCTGGTCTTGGCTCTTGATGCCGATGCCGCCGGCGATGAGGCGACGCTTCGGGGTTTGGAGGTTGCTCGGCAGGCCTTCAGAGTACGGACAGCCACAATGCCCGACTCGCTGGGAGGCACCTCCAAGCTTCGGGGAAGTTTAAAGATCATTCACCTGCCTAGAGGCAAAGACCCTGACGAGGTGATCAGGGAGAACCCCCAGCATTGGCAAATAATGGTTGATGGCGCCACATCGTTAATGGACTACTTCTTTGAGGCGGTTACATCGAAGCTAGATCTGGGCAAAGATGAGGGTAAAGCGGATGCTGCGGAGCAGCTTCTGCCTCTCATTTCGGAGATAGCTGACGGCGTGGAGCGGGAACTATACTTGAACAAGCTCGCTCAACTGTTGGGGGTGGATGAGAAGACCCTGTCCAGG
>CAZZJX010000022.1:0-9522 GCA_964654845.1 uncultured Dehalococcoidales bacterium | reverse complement strand
CTCGAGGATATAGCCCTCCTCACCGGGGGTTCGGTGATTACCGAGGAGATGGGGCGAAAGCTCGACTCAGCCACAATAGAGGACCTCGGCAGAGCAAGAAAAGTTGTAGCCACCAAGGATGATACCACCATTATCGAGGGCAAGGGCTCGGATGAAGCCATTCAGTCGAGGATAAAGCAGATAAAAGCCCAGATAGAGGATAGCACATCCGAATTTGATAAAGAGAAGCTACAGGAGCGCTTGGCAAAGCTCGCTGGCGGCGTTGCCGTGCTTAAGGTGGGAGCCGCCACCGAGGTCGAACTAAAGGAGAAGAAACACCGCGTCGAGGATGCCCTCTCCGCCACCAGGGCTGCTGTGGAAGAGGGTATCGTTGCCGGTGGTGGGGTCGCTTTCATTAATGTCCTCTCCAGTCTGAATAAGATCAAGGCCACCGGTGACGAAGCAACCGGGGTTAACATTGTCAGGCACGCCCTCGTTGAGCCGCTGAAGATGATCGCTATAAACGCCGGCAGGGAGGGCTCAGTGGTGGTGGAGAAGGTGAAGAAGAGTAGACCAGGGATTGGCTACGACGCCCTGAGGGACGACTACGCTGATATGCAGAAGCGAGGGATCATCGACCCGGCCAAGGTGACAATAGCCGGGCTGGAGAATGCAGCGAGCGTCGCCGCTATGGTGATCACCACCGAGTCTCTGATTGCCGATCTCCCCGAGAAGGAAAAACCTGGAATGCCCCCAATGCCAGAGTACTAAGCCTGAGTGTAATCTCACCTCTTGAGGAAACTGTAGCCGCAGCCATAAGGCTGCGGCTACTAGTAATTATGAAATCCGTTAGGGATGGTGACGCTTAAAACGGCACGTCCTAAAAGAGAACGGGCTGAAGACACTAACTTCAAGATAACTGAGAACGAGGCTGGCGTCGAGGTAGTGCCCCCCCATATTAAAGCTTGAGTAGCCCATAGAAGCTATGCTCCTCGGTAACGGGGCCAACGACAGCCAGGTTGAGGCTTTCAGAAACCAGTAGTTGCCTCGCCACCCTTTTCAGGTCCTCGTGGGTGATGGCATCGATTATCGATACCGCTTCATCGACGGTGTAAATGCGCCCGGTTAGTATCTCTTGTCCCCCCGTCCAGCTAGCAACATTCCTGGTGTCTTCCATACGAAGTAAGAGACGCCCCTTGGCATACTCCTTTGCCTTGGATAGCTCCACCTCAGGGATGCCCTCTTTGAGGAGGTGCAACTGCTCCAAGAGGGCTTGAATAGTGCTATCGATGTGCTTCGGGTCAACACCGGCATACACGGTAATAGCCCCTGAATCGAGAAAGTGTTGCACATAACTATAAATGTCGTAGGTAAGCCCCCTTCTCTCCCGAATCTCCAAGAACAAACGGCTGCTCATCCCCTCTCCGAGAACCACATTCAGCATGTCCAGGTTGAAACGGTCGGGGTGAAGGATGGGTACACCGCGTATTGCTAGGCAAAGGTGAGCTTGCTCGGACTCCCTTGGCTCAATACGGAGTTGAGGTTCCTGCTGGCTGTCGTCGGTGGGATAAGAAGGCTTTGGAATACCCCCAGCCCAATCGCTCAAGGCCCCACTCACGGCTGACAGTACCTCGTCATGGCTTATGTCGCCAGCAACGCTGACTACAACGTTACTAGGCACATATTGATGGCCGGTATAATCCGTAAGCATCCTTCTACTCAAGCCAGTTACCGATTCCTTGCTCCCAATAATATCGCGGCCCAGAGGCTGGTCGGGCCACACCACCTCATCGATAAGCAGACTCACTCGGTAGTGTGGCGAATCCATGCTCTCATTGAGTTCCTCTATAATGATTTGGCGTTCCCGCTCTATATCCTTGGCATCGAACTTGGAATGCTGTAGCATATCGACTATTAAGTCTAAAGCAAGGGGGAAATGGAGACGAGCCACCTTGCACCAGTACATGGTGAGTTCCTTACTGGTGGCCCCATTGAATATACCACCTACTCCCTCAATGGTCTCTGAGATATCCTTTGATGTAGGTCGGCGCTGCGTCCCCTTGAAAAGGAGGTGCTCAACAAAGTGGGACAGCCCCGCTTCCTCCGCTCTTTCGTAGATAGAGCCTGCACCAAGGAAAAAAATAATGGACACAGAGTGGGTACCAGGCATAGAGCTAGTGATAATCCGCAGCCCGTTATCCAGAACGCTCTTTTGATACATCGCTCACTTCAGTCAAATACTAACCACATCTCCTACCCCTGTCAACCAGCGGTTGACTTCGCTCAATTCAATTGCTAATATGCTACATGTAAAGTCTCCATAGGCTTAAGGTGTGAAGAGGGAGGCCGAATTGGAGATTGCCCCTGGAATTCATTCTATCCCGGTGGAGAAAGGCTCTTTCATGGGCTTTTTCGCACCGAATGTCTACCTGGTGGTCGATAAGTCGCACGGTGCACTTATAGACTCTGGATACAGCGATGAGGAATCCATCAGGGCACGAATTGATTACATAAAAACTGTCCAGCCAGACTTACGGTATATCATGCTCACGCATACTCACCCAGACCACATTGGTGGTGCAGTGATAATCGGGGGGGAAACAGGGGCAGAAATCATTCTCCACTCCGCTGAGATAGGGCAGGCGACCATCCCGATGTATAAGGCGGTGGAAGACGGTGACAGCTTGCTCCTTAATGGCATTAAACTAGACGTGATCCATACGCCGGGACACAGCCCAGGGCACATATGCATCTATCTCGAGGAGCAAAAGGCTCTCTTTTCTGGGGACCACATTCTGGGCACGGGCACTACCGCAATGAGACCACCGGATGGTGATATGGCTATATACATTGATTCGCTGAGGAAGCTCCTCAATTATGATATTGCGGCTATCTACCCTGGCCATGGCCCTCCAATAAGGGAAGCTAAACGAAAGATCGAGGAACTGATCCAGCATCGTTTGGAACGAGAGGAGCAGGTAATAGCTGGGCTGAGGCAAGGGAAGGCAACAGTAAAAGAACTGGTGGATGATATCTACCCAGAGCTAGATAGTCGCCTTCATTTTGCAGCCGAGGGACAGATTCTCGCCCATCTCATTAAGCTGGAGCGGGAGGGAAAGGCATCCTGTCTGAGAAAAGGAGAGGATACCCACTACACCATCAATTAGCCACTGTTAAGTTACCAATGCGAGGAAGATATGCCTGGACTTTCTCTATTCCCTCCAACCACACAGATTGATAGGAAGAATCATCTCATTATTGGCGGTTGCGATGTCGTGGCTCTGGCCAGTGAGTTCGGCACACCTCTCTATGTCTTCGACGAAGCAACCCTGAGAGGCAAATGTGCTGAATACCGTGAGGAGTTCGGTCGTCGCTACCCAGATAGTCTTATCATCTACGCTTGCAAAGCCTTCATCAACCGAGCTTTAGCGCAGATTTTCAGGGAAGAGGGCTTTGGGCTTGATGTTGTCTCTGGCGGGGAACTTGCCATCGCCAAATCAGTGGACTTCCCCATGGAGAAAATCCATTTCAATGGAAACAACAAGTCGCGGGAGGAGCTGGAGATGGCTATCCAGTGCGGCGTTGGTCGTATTGTGGCGGACAACTTCTATGAGCTTTCCCTGCTAAACAAGGTGGCAAGGGAAGCAGGGAGTAATCAAGGGATCCTCCTCCGCCTCTCCCCTGGTGTAGACCCCCACACCCATGCCTACGTAGCCACAGGAATCGTTGACAGCAAATTCGGCTTCCCCATGACACAGGCTGAGGAGGCCATCGCCCAATCAATGTCATGCTCCAACATTGAACTCAATGGGCTTCATTTCCACATCGGCTCACAGATTCTCGATTTGGAACCATACCGAAAAGCGATTACTGGTTTACTTCAGTTCGCCGCTGCGATGCAAGGTAAACATGGATTTAGAATCAGAGAACTCAGTATTGGGGGAGGGCTAGCCATCACTTACAGTCAGGATTCGCCGGCCCCTACAATCGCTGAATTCGCCAAAACCATCGCTTATAGTATTCTAGAAGAGGCCAAGGTGCTCAGCGTTGAGCCACCGCGCCTTATCGTAGAGCCGGGGAGGTCGATAGTGGGACAAGCAGGGGTCGCCCTTTACACCGCGGGGGCGATAAAAGAGATCGCTGGTGTGCGTAAGTATGTTTCAATTGATGGGGGCATGGCGGACAACATCCGCCCTGCCCTTTACCAAGCTGAGTATGAGGCAGTGGTGGCAGACAAGGTGGAAGACGACTCAGAGCGGGTCACCATCGCCGGAAAATTCTGCGAATCAGCAGACATCCTGATTACTGACATCAACCTTCCCAAGCTTGAACCCGGTGACATCATCGCCGTCCCGTGTTGCGGCGCCTACTGCCTCTCTATGGCGTCAAACTACAATGCTTCGCTGATGCCAGCTATCGTGTTAGTAAAAGACGGAAAGGCGCGCCTAATTCGGCGACGTCAAAGCTATGAGGATTTGATGAGCCACGACATTGTCTAGTTAGAGGAGAACCTATGTGGCAGGTAGTGGGACATGAAAAAGCGGTCGGTCTTTTAGATCGGAGCCTGAAGAATGGCAAGTTGGCCCATGCCTATCTCTTCATCGGTCCACCACATGTTGGCAAGATGAGACTGGCGATAGACCTGGCCAAGGCGCTAAACTGCCCGGGCGAGGATAGGCCCTGTGGCCATTGCGCCCAATGCGTAAGAATTGAAGAGCTAAAGCATGCCGATGTTCAGGTTATTGGCCTCGATGGTAGGGCGGAGATAGGCATCGACCAGATGAGAGAGATGCAGCACTCCGCTAGCCTCAAACCATTTGAGGGGAAGTATCGAGTTTTTATCGTCGATGGGGCGGAACACCTCTCGCATGAGGCCACCAACTGCCTACTTAAGACCCTAGAGGAACCGCCGTCCAATGTCCAGCTAATCTTGCTTGCCCTAAATGAAAGGGGGCTTCTACCCACAGTGCTCTCTCGTTGTCAGAAGTTAGAGCTGAGGCCATTGCCCATTGCTACCTTCCCAAAGATACTGACTGAACGCTGGGGAATCCCCGATGAAAGGGCGAAGGCGCTGGCAAAGCTCTCACGCGGTTGCGTTGGCTGGGCAGTCAGCGCTTTGACCGACGACCAGCTCCTGCAAGAGCGATCGGAGAGGCTGGATTCATTGCTACGTCTCACTGAAGAAGAGCTGGCCGAACGCTTCTCTCATGCCGCTCAGCTAGCAAGCCAATTCAGCCGAGATAGACAATCCGTCTACGAGGTTCTCTCTCTATGGATTGAGTGGTGGCACGACCTGTTGTTGACCAAAGTGGGGTGTGCCAATTTCATTAGCAATGTGGATCAAGAGGCAAAGCTTCACGAAGAGTCGCAGAGATATGGCTTGAAGGAAATTAAGGTATTTATAGAGAGCCTACAGCAGTCCATGGCGCAACTGGAGCAAAACGCTAATCCCCGTCTAGTATTGGAGGTACTCATGATCAGCATACCGAGAAGAAAGGGGGAGCGAGTCCTTTAAATATGACCGAAATAGTTGGCGTTCGTTTCAAACGGACAGGGCGCGTGTATTACTTCGACCCAGCGGGCATCGAGCTAGACTTGAATGATTGGGTGGTGGTGGAGACTGAACATGGCGTTGAGGTAGGCAGGGTAGTCATCTCCCAAAAACAGGTCCTCTCCAGCGAGATAACTGAGCCTCTAAAGCCTGTGTTACGCAAGGCAGAGGAAGAGGATATAAGGCAACGGGAGGAATCCGAAGGCAAGGAAACAGAGGCGCTGGACGTGTGCCAGGTAATGGCCAACCAGTTTAACCTGCCGATGAAACTGTTGGCCGCAGAATACAACTCTGATGGCACTCGCCTTACCGTATACTTCAGTGCTGAAGGCAGAGTGGACTTCCGAGACCTGTTGAAGGAACTCACCAACACCTTCAAAACACGTATCGAACTCCGACAGGTAGGCTCCCGCGATAAGGCAAAGCTTTTAGGTGGGGTTGGCAGGTGCGGTCGCCCTCTATGCTGTGCCACCTATCTCTCCGAGTTCAATCCAGTCACCATTAAAATGGCCAAGGAGCAAGCTCTACCGCTTAACCCGATGAAGATCTCCGGGGTTTGTGGAAGGCTACTATGCTGCTTGAGCTATGAGTATGAGCAATACCGTATTATGAAAGAAAAGCTCCCTGCGTCTGGTCAGCGAGTGAGCACCCCTATGGGGTTAGCTACAGTAGTGGGAGGCAACCCGCTGAGAGAGACGGTCATAGTGCAGCTAGAGAGCCAAGCCACAGTGGAATTGCCAGTTGAGCAGGTAAGCATCAATGATGAAAGGCCCCTCAGGAAAAAGGGCGCTTAATTCTGCTTAACTCTATGCGAGACGGGAACAAACTTCTGCCATTCGCTGTGCCTGTGAATATACTCATAGGGGATAAAGTAGCCGCTAACATGAGGAGCGGATGGCCGGCGGATGAGCCTCATTCCCGCCTCCTCAGGGGTGTGTCCTGCTTTGCGATTGTTGCAAGGGATGCAGGCACTCACCACATTCTCCCAGATGTGTTTTCCCCCTTTGTAACGTGGGATCACATGATCTAGAGTAAGCTCCTTAGTGTGCCCGCCGCAATACTGACAGGTGTATCCATCGCGGCGGAACACCTCATGGCGAGTTAACTTCCTTTGAAGGCGGGGGCGCTTCACCAGATAAACGAGGCGTATCACCGAAGGGAGGGGAATGAGCTCATTAATGGTGTGGATAACCCCGACGCCGTTCTCCAGTAGTTCAGCCTTGCCTCGAAGAAGTAAAACCACCGCCCGGCGTGCCCGAGCGACATTAAGCGGCTCGTAGTTTTGATTTAGCACCAGAACAGGGGAGTTCACCATAGCCTAGCGTCTCCACCTCAAGCGCCGGGCCTGCTGTTTTCCCTCCTCCGAAGGGGCAAAATCAGAGCGGTAATCAGGAGCCATGATGTTGACATTTGAGCTCATACTGTTGTCCGCCAGTCGCGAGCCTATTCGGGTTTCGATATCTTCCAAGGCCAAACAGGTAGTGATCACCGTCGGTAGCCGCGCATTATAGCGATAGTTGATCACCTGGTAGAGCTTCTCCTGGGCCCAGGGAGTACTCGCCTGCTCCCCAAAGTCATCGAGAATAAGCAGCGGCGCATTCCTGACCTTGTCGAAAAATTCATCATAGTTCACCGTGCTATCCGGGCTGAAGGTGGCACGAAGGTAATCAAGGAGGTCGGGAACCACCTTAAAAAATACAGGCCTGCCTTTTTGCAACTGATAATTGCCGATAGCAGCAGCCAGATGTGTTTTGCCACAGCCATTAAAACCAAGAAATACTATCCAGTCCTTCGGTGCCTCGGCGAATCTGCGCGCCTCGTTAAAAGCCCATTCCAAATTCTTTTGCTCCTCAAGAGGCAGATTGACTCGCCTTCGGTCAAAGTTTTCGAAGGTCATATTACGAAGCAGCTTGAGCGCAAGGTCTCCACTTTCTTGCCGCAGGCGCAGCAAGTGCTCTTCTTCAGGCTCCCCTTGATTGCACTGGCATGGAACCACCCTGGTGAAATCAGGGCGCCCTGACGGGAGCAACGGATGGACAAATCCTGCTCCCTTGCATAACGGGCACTTCTCAGCATCGGTGACCTGCTCACCACTTTCAACGCTTGACCACGTGTCCGTATCTGCCCTTGATATATTTGTCTCTGTCCTCTTTAGAATCTCTCCCAGGCTTTCCATACTTCTTACCCTCATCAGCCCAGCGCTCCAGTATACTTGAGATGTACCGCCATTTACGTACGTTCAGGCTTACTGCCTCCTTAAAGGCATCCTCGATCCAGGAGGCGGGGTAGACCCGCTCTGCCTCCTTTAGCTCCTCAGCTATCATCGGTGTAAGCATGCCGATGTTCTCCTCATAGAGGGTGAAGATATTAGGTTGCTCCTTTGCCTCCTGATATGGCTCTCTCCTCGGCAAAGCACCCAGGTCAATCTCCCCTCTGGCGACCTTAGCTAGTGCTACCCTATCGCTCTCGGTATTTAGAAAGTAGAGTTCCTCGCTCCTCCCCTCCCTTTCCAATGTCAAATGAATCATGGTGCCCCGCGATGAAGCCCGCTCCAAGCCCTCACGAAGCCCGTCCGCATTTACGATACCCGCCATAAGCGTCTTATCGCTAAGAAGCTCACCATAGGTGACAAATCTGGGGTACCCCCGCTTTTGATAAAGGCTCCAGAATATGTGAAGCGTTATCTTGAGCTCAATGATATCATCGATGTGCGGAAGAAGGTCACTAAAGAAAATATTGGGCAGCGGGGTAAAGCGCATCTTTTGTGGAAAACCAGCAAAGGGCTTCACCCCACCCTCTCCACTTCATAGTCAGCGAATTTCACCGTTCTCGTCAGAAATCGCAATTTCCCCTCACCAATAGGTCCATTGCGTTGTTTTTCCACTATGATATCAGCAACACCTCTGGGGTAAAGCTCATCGGGATGCCGCTTATTCCATTCATCCTCCTTTATGTACATATCATCTCGGTGGATGAAGACCACTACATCGGCATCCTGCTCGATAGAGCCGCTCTCCCTGAGATCGGAAAGCTGGGGACGGTGAGACGGCCGACCCATTGGAGCCCTGGAGAGCTGAGATACAGCAAGCACGGGCACATTCAACTCGCGGGCGAGCTCCTTAAGAGAGCGAGAGATCTCAGTGACCTCCTGAACCCGGTTCTCCCTGCCATCGCCCCGTATCAATTGCATATAATCAACGACTACAAGGTCAATGCCCCGTTCGTAGTGAAGTCGGCGCGCCTTAGATTTCATCTCCACCACCCTCAAGGCGGGCGAGTCATCGATAAAGATCGGCGCTTCGGAGAGAACACCTGTGGCTTCCATCATCCTTCTCTCCTCTGCCTCCGTCTGCTCGCCAAGGCGCAATCTCTTAGTATCCACCCCTGCCTCACTGGAGAGCAAGCGCTGCACCAGTTGTGCCCGCGACATCTCCACACTGAAGATAGCGACATGGGCTCCCTGCTGGACTGCGGCATTTCTGGCGATTCCCAGGGCGAGGCTGGTTTTGCCTAGACTCGGTCTGGCGGCAAGCACTATCATATCGGAGCGCCGCAGCCCTCCGATGATATCATCCAGCACGCGAAAACCGGTATATACGATCTCCCCCTCGAAGAGACGAATCTCGCTTTCCTCAAAGTACCTGTCAAGGAGATCGCGTATCGGGACAAAATCGCGGGGGCGCTGACCATAACGCAATCGGAAAAGGACATCCTCTGCCTTGCCGAGGGACTCATCGATATCCGGTCCCGCCTCGTAACCGATTGCCTTGATCTGTTCCGCCGCACCGATCAATCGTCGCATAATCGACATACGGTGCACAATCCTGGCGTAGTGCTCGATATGCACCGATGTAGGCACAATGGAAACAAGATAGCTTAGATAAGCGGGACCTCCCACAGCCTCCAACCTGCCCCGGTGTTCGAGTTCATGGGCCACTGTGACTTGGTCTATGGCTTCGTTTCGTTCATAAAGAGAAAAACAGGCTTCATAG
>CAZZJX010000021.1:0-9523 GCA_964654845.1 uncultured Dehalococcoidales bacterium | reverse complement strand
GATAGCACCCAATGTGTTCCAGAGGGGGGTGAACATGTACGGCAGCATAGTGAAGGCCATAATGGCGCTAAATGAGGTGACTAGCCCCACAGCAGCGCCGGCGTATCTAGTACCGATCCCCTTCAGTCGTAGCGGCATCTGCATTATCAGAGGAGGCCCCGCTCCCATGAACAGCCCGGGGAAGATGCCAATCAACCACATGCCGATGCCAGGAGCTAGTATGTACGTCAGCAAGCCGGTCGTTCCCGACAGGGCCATGCAGACAACGTAGACTGGCTTCATGCGGCCCACCTTCTCAGCCACCCAAGCCCATAACACGATGCCGATGGTGTAGCCGACTACCGAAAGCGATATGACGATGCCGGCTAGCTCCTTGGATACCCCTTTGGTTTCCACCAGAAACAGCGGTATACCGCCTACCCAGGCGGCAACCACTGCCGCCACCAGGGCGAATGAGAGAAGGACTAGCCAAACGGCTTTTGATTTGATGACTGTGAGCAGGCTCTCTTTGTACGAGACGCCGACGATCGGCTTACCAAACTCCAGGTACTCCTTGGGCCTGTCCTTGGCCCAGATAGCCCACACCACACACATCACAGCCAGCAACCCCCCCATGACAAGGAAACCCACGAAGTAGCTCGGGAACATGGCGCCGGTAGACAGCGCAAGGAATGGACCAATCCCCAGCGACGTCGAGAAGAGCGCAATGCCAAGGTATATCTGCCTGACAGGGAACCACTGTCCCACCAGCTTGGGCACATTGCCACTCAAAGTCCCCAAGCCTACGCCCATGATAATACAGTAGATGAATAGGTCTATGAACCCGGTTGCAGCCACCCTCAACATGGCGCCGAAAACGGTTATGATCGCTCCATACAGGATCACCCTCTTTGCCCCTATCCTGTCGGTCAGCAGGCCGCTGAGCACGTTTACAACTATGGGGGCAAGCGCCGATGCGACGATGCACAGATAGAATTCTGTGGTTGTAAGTCCCAGCCCTATCGGCGGTGCTTCTCGGAGGTCATACCGAACATTCTGCATCGTGTTGTTATAGGCCGTAAGACACAGAAGCGCCCATGCAAGAAACAATATGAGCCAGCGGTATTTTGGATACGTGATTTCCTCAGCCAAATCCAACCTCTTTTACATCGATTATCAAGCTATCCTCGCTGGAATTTTTGCCTCCTAAGGCTACTTTCTAATATCGGTATGCAGCAGCCGAAGCTCAACTCGAAGAAGCCTGTGCCTCCGCTGCCTCCCTTTCCCATTCTTCCCTCGCCTTCCTGCCGGTCTCCGGCGCCAGAATATACAATATGCCTCCCACCGCCAGAACAGCAGCGAGGAAGATGGCCGCCGAGAAAGGACCAAACCCTTGCCATGAACCAACCCCGTGCCAAATAGGTTCGAACATGTATGGCAGCAAGATAAAGCTGAGAAGGTGGCCCAGTGAACCTATTATCCCCGCGGCAACGCCAACGTATCGAGGCCCAATCTCACGCAGTCGTAGTGGCACCTGCATTATGAACGGATGTCCCGCTCCCATGAAGAACCCGGGGAAAACGGCATTCAACCACATGCCAATGCCAGGCGCGAGAAGATACCCGATTATGCCTGCGGTACCCGACATAATCATGCAGAACATGTAGATCTGCTTGGTGACCCCTATCTTTTCCGCCAGGACGACCCAGAATACCGTGCCAAAAATATGGCCAAGCACCGCCAGCGCTACGATCAGCCCGGCTGATTCTTCTGATACGCCTTTCGCTTCATGCAGCAGTAGCGGCACCCCATTTACATAAGCCGTAACCACTGCCGCTACCATGCAGTACGAGAAAGCAATCAACCACAGATTCTTAGACCTTACAGCCCTAGGCAGCCCTTCTTTGAAAGGCACACCGACGATCTCAACCCCATCCACCTTGTAGCCCTTCGGCCGGTCCTTGGCGAAGAAAAGCCAGATGACAACCGACGCCACGAAAATCATCCCCATGATAAGCATAGCGCTCCGCCAGGTGGGAAACAGTGGACCGAGCGCCAGGCCGAGCCCCGAGCCAATCCCCAGCGCCGTCATATAAAGCGCGGTGGAAATCGCTATCTGCCTGGGCGGGAACCACATGCCTACCATCTTGGGCAGATTGGGACCTATGACCCCCAGACCTACGCCGAGCAAGAGGTTGAAAGCAAAGAAATCGGGGAATCCAGTTGAAACCAGCCTCAGCAGAGTGCCGCCAGCAGCTATGATTGACCCGGCAAACACCGTCCACCTTACACCGAAGCGGTCGGACAACATGCCACCGAACAGGGCCAGAACGATGGGGGCAATAGACGTTGCGGTGAGGCAGGCATAGAACTGCTGGTCAGTAAGCCCTAGTCCTCCCAACGCAATAGGGTCGCGGAGGTCATACAGAACCGCCGTCATAGTGTTGTTAAAGGCTATCAAACTGTAGAGTGCCCACGCCAGAGACAGGAGTAACCAACGGTATTTTGGATACGTGACTTCCTCGGCCAAATCGGCCTTCCTTTCCGTCAATTTCCTAAGAACACTCTCTAAAAACCTTCTCGACCGAGGCTAATCCCCGTCAGTCGATTGCCTCAGGCACCTTACTGTTTCTATTTAAAAAATATCACACCCTTTCAACTATACTTGTTCGCATTCATGCTCTTATATATGTTGCCATACTAAAAGTCAAGCTCATTTACTAATAAGGTGTATTCTATTCCATTTTATCTTACGAACAGGACTCAAGTTTTACCACTGAATTCAGCTGGGCTGTGCTCGTTCAAAACGATACGTCACATACTGCCTCGCTCCGTCATCTCGGTCGTCGCCAGTTTAAGCGCAGCTACCCCATTTCTCCGTCCACCCTGAGACGTATGTTACCAGGGGGCACAGCCAGAAAACATGCAATATAGGGGCGTTCAATCCTTCTTAGGAAGAACGCCCCTACCAGGATCGATACAAGCCTCACAATGACTAGTAGCGCAGAGTCTCGCAACAACCGCAAGATGCCACCCACCCATGTGAACAAGACCAGGCACTCGATGAAATACTCGAAATGGGCTAGAATATCAGCATCTTTGCATTTATGATAGATAAGTGAGCTTTCTGGAATGGATTTGGGGTCGGAAAGAAATAAGGAAATTGACTGGCTATTATACTTTGATATGCCTGTTTTAAGTTGAGAAGGAGGCTAAGAGTGGACCTTAATAAAGCACAAACCCTGGAGCAGGGGACGCGAGTAGGAGCACCATCGCTGGGCAAGAAATGGTATGCGACAGGGACAGTCGCTTTTAACATTCCTTACGGGCTTGGAGTGCGGTTTGATGATTACCCTTACCCAAACGAAAGGGACTTGCATAGCTTCGAGGATATGAGTAAGGATTTGCTGGACGCGCTTGTGCTGTTGGACACGTAGGTTTAGTCGGAAGAAAGCCACAACAGGCTAACTGGCGAGTTCCAACCCATCAAGGAAACCCAACAATACATCATTAAAGACCTCAGCAACCTCCTCATGAGGAGAGTGTCCCGAACCCGGGATCATGACCAGCCTTGATCCGGGTATCGATTCCTCCATTACCTTAGACGGCTTGAGGAAGGGGCTATCCTCGTCGCCCACAACGATGAGGGTGGGTACCCCGATCTCGGAGAGGCGAGATGTAAGCGGTTCCCACTGTGAAAAGGAATTTGCAACATGGATATAGCCATCCACAGAGGTGTGTAGCATCTTTTGCCTTACAATCTCACGCCGTTCGGGATGTCTTTCAAACTGCTCCTTGGTCATGGGGTTATGGGCTGCGTTATATTCAAAAGCAGCCTCCATCCCCTCGGTTTGCGCCAGCTCGTCGAGCTTGGCCCGCAACTCAGCATAGCCGGGAACACGTTCGAACTCCCCACTGGAGGTATCAACCAGGACCAAGGCACCCACCATATCGGGATACTTCAGGGCGAGCTCCAAGGCCATAAATCCTCCCATAGAGTGCCCCACTATACAGCTTCTGTCTATGCCCAAATGTTTGAGTAAGCTGTACGCATCCTCTGCCATGATTTTGACCGAATAGTCGCTGGCAGAGGAAGGTGCCTCGGATTTCCCATGACCGCGATGGTCCATGGCAACAACTCGATACCTCTTGGAGAGCAGCGGGATCTGAGCGGCCCAGTCCTGATGGCTACCGGTATAGCCATGAAGTAAGATGATGGCTGGGCCTTCCCCTGAAACCTCGTAGTAAATCTGCACTCCATTAATCATTGCGCTCGGCATTATAATCCTCCACTAAGATGATGTCGCCAGTATCCAAGTTTATGCCCATTGTAACACTGCTGTATTGCAATTGCTCATGTAGCCAGTGGGGCCTGACCTTATTCCCTTTAGTCTTATGGACCAACCTACTTTTTCTCCGGCGTCACCACCAAGATCGGAGTAGCGATTCCTCTTAACACTTTCGAGGTGACACTGCCATAGGCCCAACGGCTGATACCAGAGCGTCCGTGGCTGGCCATGGCAATGATGTCAACCGGGTTGTTGGCGGCGTAGTCAAGGATCTCCTCCCCAGGGCTACCCACCTTGAGCTCCGAACGCACCTTGAACCCTTTCCCCTTGAGCCGCTTCTCTACTCCGGCCAAGTATTTCTCAGCTTGTTCCTTGCAAGCCTCCTCTGCCTGCTTAGCCAAACGGGGTATGACGATATTCCCCCCAGGGCCCATGCCAGAGAGCTTACTTTGGAGCGGTTCGCACACCTGAAGGATGACTATTTCCGCCTCCTCAGTACATGCCTTCACCAGCATCTCCACGTGGGGGAGTACTACCTCGGCCAACTCCGACCCGTCCAACGGAACGACAATCATTTTGTACATTTGCTTCCTCCTATCAGCTAGAGTAACCTACTTTTTCTCTGGCGCCACCAGTAATAGCGGGGTAGTAATCCCTCGCAGAACCTTCGAGGCGACGCTGCCATAGGCCCACCGGCTGATGCCAGAGCGCCCGTGGGTCCCCATGGCGATAAGGTCAACATGGTTATTGGTGGCATATTCAAGGATCTCATTAGCGGAATCGCCCTCCAGTAAAACTGCCCGCACTTTAAGGCCAGCCTCTTTGAGCCGTTTCTCCGTTGCAGCCAGATACTCCTCAGCATCCGCCTTACAGGCCGCTGCTGCCTGCTCAGTTAGAACCGCCATCTGTCCTACTGCCTCGCCACGGCCACCCATCACCATGCGTGCCAATTCACAAACCCTGAGCAGGACCACCTCTGCTGGCTCAACACCCCCCTTGGCCAGCATTTCCACATGTGGAAGGACAAGCTCAGCCAGTTCCGAGCCGTCCAGTGGAACGAGGATCGTTTTGTACATTTGCTTTCTCCTATCAGCTAGAGAAACCTACTTCTTCTTCGGCGTTACTATCAAGATCGGGGTTGAGATCCCTCGCAGCACCTTCGAGGCAACACTGCCATAGGCCCATCGGCTGATGCCAGAGCGTCCGTGGCTCCCCATAGCGATGAGGTCAACAGGATTGTTGGCGGCATAGTCAAGGATCTCGTTGGCAGGATCGCCATCCAGTAACTCTGACCGCACCTTAAGGCCTTTCCCCTTGAGCCGCTTCTCGGTTGCAGCCAGATACTTCTCGGCTTCCCCCTTACAAGCCTCTGCTGCCTGCTCCGCCATGAGTACCCCTTGTGCGACTGCCTCGCCGTACCCAACTATCAGCATGCGTGCCGGTTCGCAAACCATGAGTAGGACTACCTCCGCAGGCTCAGCACACACCTTCGACATCATTTCCACATGCGGAAGAACAAGCTCAGCCAACTCCGAGCCGTCCACTGGGACGAGGATCATTTTATACATCTCCATCCTCCTGTCATTGAAATACGGATTTCCGAGTTTACAATAAATTATGGAGGCTGTCAATAAAAATGCCAAGCCAATCACTTGCATCAGCCCCAAGGCTCCACAAGCACCTTTTCAACATTTGGAACCTCCTCTGAAATACTAGCCTTCTATTGAGATGTGAGAATGCCTTCAGACACGGTTGTCCCTGCAGCCCGCTTGGTGGTGCTAGGATACATGTGGTACTCTATTTTTCAGTCACGAGACCAAGATAGAGAAAGGGCGGACCGTATTGCATCACCTTTTACCCGCCAAGGCACTTGGGCAGGGAGTCCATGGAGAGCCAGCCTCTGAACGAGTTTCCCAGTTGTCCCCGGAAACACATTTCAGGATGGGGGTTGCCAAAACAAGAATTATGTGATAGATTAGTTATCGGGTGGTTCGGTAAACTAATAGGTGTGTAACGGACAACGGTGATTTCGCCAGCCGAAGTCCGGTGGAAATTACGACAGGTCTATGAAGAAAGAGCCAGCGAGAGTACAAGCCAACGAGCCCAACGAATCCCCAGACCAACTGACATCAAGCAAAGACAAAATAAGCAATTCAAACAAGAAAAAGCCCAAGCAACGAGCAATTAGCAGAAGGGCTTTTCTTGGTGTCTCGGCAGGTGCCGCAACATTTGCAGCTATCTACTCCATAACAAAACGCCCCGCAGTCCGCATTGTCTTACCTCCACAGGACATCGCCGAGGAAATCATCACCGAAGAGTGGATCGCAACGTCTTGCCTGAATTGCCCCACTCGTTGCGCCACCAAGGTGAGGGTAGTCAATGGCAAAGCGGTAAGGATAGCCACCAATCCACTATCCGAATTCTCTGAGGGAGAAACCTGTCCCCGCTCTCACATCGGTCTGCAAGTGTTATACGACCCAGATCGTGTCGAAGGCCCGTTGAAGAGAACAAACCCAGATAAGAGCAAAGGGACAGACCCGGGATGGACTCCTATATCGTGGGAACAGGCCTTGAGCGAGGTTGGTAGCCGTCTTGGGTCGCTCAGGGAACAGGGACAGCCACATAGACTACTACTCCTCCTCGGGTTGAATAGCATTGGCAATGAGGACTTGATCTATCGCTTCGCTAGCGCTTTCGGGACTCCAAATGCTGTCTCGAGAGAGGCTCTGGATAACGAGGCTGAGAAGGCGGGCGAATGGATGGCGGATGGGCATTTCACTCATAGCGCCTACGACCTCCCACGCACCAACTACATTCTGTCCTTCGGCGCAGGTATCGTAGAATCTCAGAAGCCCCTAGCCCGGAATTTGCGAATGTGGGGCAAGATACGTCGCGAGCGACCCAACCGGGCCAAAGTTGTCGTCATTGACCCCCGCTATTCTGTCACCGCTGCCAAAGCCGACCAGTGGATTCCCATCAACCCGGGAACTGATGGCGCGTTGGCTATGGCCATAGCCAACGTTATAGTAAGTGAAGGACTCTACGATACGGACTTCGTGGAGAAGTGGACGTGCGGTTTTGATGAGTATAGGGATCTCGTGCTGAGTGACTATAGCCCAGACAAAGTCGCAGGCTTAACCGGCATTGATGCCGATGTCATCCGCCAGATAGCCAGGGAATTTGCCCAGTCAAAACCAGCAATTGCTTGGAGAGGGAGGGGAGCCACTTGTTGGCCCAATGGCTCCTACACCAGCTACGCTATATTCTGCCTCAATGCGCTTGTGGGCAGCATAGACGCCCCGGGCGGCGTAATATATCAGGAAAGTCCAGCATACAAGGATATGCCGGAACTAACTGAAGACAGTATAGCTAAGGAAGGCAAAACTCAACCAACTATAGACCTTCGCAGAAAAGGCCAATTCCCTGCCGCGAGCGTAGTCACCAACCAGGTAGCGGACTCCATATTGGAGGATAACCCCTATCCCATTGAGGTTGCGATAGGCTTCAACAGTAATTTCAATATGGCGGCCCCTGGAACTAGCCGATGGGACACAGCTATGGCAAAAGTTCCCTATTATGTCCACATTACGCCTTCGATAACTGAAATGGCGGAGTACGCTGACATAATCCTCCCAGCCTCCACTTTCCTGGAGGATTGGGCCTATGAGCATTGCCCGCCAGGCTCAGGCTTTGCCGAACTTAAAATAAAACAACCAGTGGTCAGCCCGCTACACGACTCAAAATGTACAGCAGACATAATCTTCGAACTGGCACACCGTTTAGGGGGGATAACAGCGCAATCTTTTACTGATATCGGTGGTAGTGCTCAGGAGTTCGTCAGGTACCGGACCGAAAATCTGATTTCCTGGCAGGATTTTCGTAAGAAAGGCGTTTGGGTAGGACCGCCGTACGAATACCACAAGTACGACCGCGTTTTCGAAACGCCCTCCAAGAAATTCGAGTTCCATTCAGGCAATCTGGAAGCTCTACTCAAAGAAGCAGGACAGGGAGCCGATACGTTGGCCTGCATGCCCCATTTTGAGGATGTTGAATTCCTGGGCAATGAAGCAACATATCCTCTAGTGCTAGTAACGTACCATCCACTATTAGATATCGATAATGGAAATCAGAACTATCCCTGGGCTCAAGAGATCTTCATGGTGATGCATGGCTATGGCTGGACCAATTTCGCCGAGATGAATAGCAAGACAGCAAGTGCTCTGAGAATCAAAGACAGGGACATGGTGTGGGTTGAATCTCCATTCGGCAGGCTCAAGGCCAGAGCCCGGGTTTTTGAGGGCATTCATCCTCAGGTGGTTGCTATTTCAAATGGTCAAGGCCACTATGCCAGTGGCAGGTGGGCAAATGGTTTGGGAGTGAATCCCAACGAGATTATTGGTGTAGACTACGACCACATAAGCGGTCAGGCGTCCTTCTTCAACACCAGGGTCAAAGTCTACAAGGCATGAGGTTATAGATGTCAAGATGGGGAATGGTTATCGACCTCGATAAGTGTACCGGCTGTCAAGCGTGCACAATCGCCTGCAAGGAAGAGAACAATGTTCCACATGGTTCACCCCAGGAGAACATACGAAGAACTGAACCGTACTGGAACAAAGTAATCGCCGCAAGTAGCGGTGAATACCCGGCGGTAAACATCGAGATGATACCGATGCCCTGTATGCACTGCGACAATCCCCCTTGCGTACAAGTATGTCCTGCCAAGGCAACCTATGTTCGAGAGGATGGAATCGTTGTGCAGAACTTCCGCAGGTGTATTGGCTGCAAGTACTGCATTGCGGCCTGCCCCTACGGAGTGAGGAATTTCAACTACAAGGACCAGGAAGAGAAGGACTACCACCGCCCCGACCCCCCTCCCGACCGAACGGAGAGAGGCCCCTGGCCGTTCCCTCACAGGACACATGGAGTGGTAGAGAAGTGCACTTTCTGCTTCCATCGCATAGATGATGGCCTGAAGAAGGGTCTGACGATCGGCGTCGATGTGGTGCCGGCCTGCGTCGAGGCTTGTCCAACGAAGGCCCGGACCTTTGGAGACCTGGATGATCCCCAAAGCGAGGTTTCAAACCTGTTGGCGACGAGAGGGTCGTTCAGACTGCGAGAGACAATGGGCACAAGGCCCAAAGTATACTATCTCCCCAAATGAGGCGGAGTAAGAAGTAAGTGGAGAACGGTTTCGTAGCACTTGAAGGCAAGTCCAGAGGCTACTATCTGGCGGTGGCAGTACTTGCCGTCCT
>CAZZJX010000020.1:0-9526 GCA_964654845.1 uncultured Dehalococcoidales bacterium | reverse complement strand
ACGAACTGGGAGGAATTCCGCGATGCCCTGCAGTATTGGGATGTTCCTTCGCAGAACTTCGTCTATGCAGACGTGGAAGGCAACATCGGCTATCAGACGCCCGGTCGCATTCCCATTCGTGCCGCAAATCACAGCGGGCTGGTGCCCGTTCCCGGCTGGACGGACGAGTTTGAATGGCAGGGTTTCATCCCTTATGACAGCCTGCCACGCGTCCTGAATCCAGAACAAGGTTATATCGCCACGGCAAACCAGGCGCTCGTTCCACTAGGGTACTATGACCAGCTAGCGCAGGAACTGGGCGAGGGGCCGAACTACGTGATCAGCCATGAGTGGAACTACGGCTACCGTGCTCAACGGATTGTCGAGTTGCTGCAGGAGAAGGCACCGCACACTGTCGCCACTTTCCAAGCTATTCAGGGCGACAATAAGCTAATCAGCGCTGAAGAGCTAATGCCCTACCTCGCCAACCTGCTGTTTGACGATGCTGAGCTGGCTGAAGCCCGCGACTGGCTGCTGGAATGGGACTACCAGTGCAATATGGACAGCCCGCGAGCGGCGCTGCATGCCCAGTTCCAGGCAGTCTTGATAGACAACCTGTATAGCGACCAGTTAGGTGAGGACATCGAAGCATATGGTAGTAGCAGGGATATGTGGGCTACGTTTTTGCTGATGCAAGAACCCAACAATGCATGGTGGGATGACATCGAAACGGAGGATGTGGTCGAATCGCGCGACGACATTCTGCTTCGCTCGTTCCGCGAGGGTTATGCCAACACGGTTGCTGCGCTTGGTGAAGATCGCAATGAATGGCGGTGGGGCGACCTGCACACTGCGACCTTTGTAAGCTACCCGCTGGGATTAAGCGGCATCGGTCTGATCGAGAACATGGTCAATCGCGGTCCATTCGCCGTTGGCGGCAGCACGTCCACTGTGAACAACACCATGTGGAGCGTGGCATCCGAGGCCTTCGACGTATGGGGGTTGCCCTCGATGCGCATGATCGTCGACCTGGCCGACCTGACGCGGAGCATCACCGTTCACACCACAGGCCAGAGCGGTCATCCCTATAGTCAGCACTACGCCGATATGATTGACCTTTGGCGCAACGTGGAATACTACCCTATGCTGTGGACATGGGAACAGGTAGAGTCGGCCGCCGTTAAAAGACTCATCCTGCAGCCGGGCGAGTGAGGGCGCAAGACGTGGACAATCCGACGTAACAACCTCTTTTCTGTAATTCCGCAACCGCATAAAACGATCGTCGCACTACGCGCTATAGGGATATGTAAGAGAGACTGTAAGGCAAAGAATCTACTCAGGAGCTAGAGCGAGCATAAAGGAGGAAGCCATGACACTTGACGAGATCTATCGGAAGGGTGCGGAGGTTATGGAAGCCAAGGGGCTGACTTATAACCTGGAAGGTGTGGGAACCGGATTCGTACTAAGACATAATGAAGAAATCTTCAAAAGCTATATGTTTCGTCAGAGGGCCATAAACTCAGTTGAAGCAACCACTAGAACCCAACTGCTTGATGTAGAGCTTCAGGTTCCGATAATCATGTCCTCCATGACCGTACCAATTCCTCAAATTGAGGAGGACGGGCTCCTCAAGGTTGCCCGAGCTTTGAAAGAGGCAGGCTCCATGATGTCATTAGGTACGCCAATTCCCACCAACCTCAGAGAACTTGTGGAAGTCGGCGTCCCGATGATACAGACCATCAAACCTTTTACTGACAGAAGCATAGTGATGAGAATGCTATCGCAAGCAGAGGACGCTGGCGTTACCTGGGTGGGGATAGAAGTTGACGCCGGCCAGGGGACAAGAAGGGTGAGAGGTTGTTCCCCTATGTCAGTGGACGAACTCAAGGAGGTCAAACAAAAAGTAAGCAGGCCCCTGATTTTAAAAGGGATATTGAGTTCCTGGGATGCAGAAAAGGCACTGGAAGTAGGTGCGGACGTAATAGTGGTATCTAACCACGGGGCTCATACTATCGACTATCTTCCCCACCCTCTGGACATGATGGATGAAATTGTTAAGGTAATAGCAAATAAAATCCCCATTATCGTTGACGGGGGATTCCGATGGGGAACCGACGTTTTGAAGGGGCTGGCGTTTGGGGCTCAAGCAATAGGATTGGGACGACCCATACTCTATGGCTTGGCTGCAGATGGCGAAGAAGGGGTAAAGGCGGTCATAACGGAGATGGCAGATGAATTAAAAATTACCATGACCATGACTGGAGTAAAGGACCCTGCCAGTGCCCATAAAGGAATTATTGTGTAATTTGGCCAGCTATTGTCAAGATTAAACTAGTTCTACATTCATTTATGCATATTCGGCGCCGCCGACATAGCTTTCTGATAATCTCTCTTGACTGTACTCTATGACTTTGGGGTCGCACTTTTTACCGTATTGTTGGATGCGCGCACCCTCGAACCGAATCATCCACTGGGCACGCATTTCCATTTGGTACGTTGGGGTACGTAGACTTTGGCTTCATGGATCGGATGTCACAAATACCCTCGTGAAACTCAAGATAGGTGTCTGGGCAGGACAATTGACCTTCGCGGCAAATAAAGCTAGGATATGGCACTAAAACGTTGGGCAGTTATGAAGATGCCATGCGTTGCTGTATGATGACGGGGAAAGGAGCATGACATGAGCACATCCGTAGAGACGACTGTAGAGACGAACGCCGGGAAGATAGAGGGTTACCAACGGCGTGGCTTGTACGTTTTCAAGGGTATACCTTATGCTGCTCCGCCTGTCGGGGGGCGGCGCTGGCTTCCCCCGCAGCCTGTAGAGCAATGGAGTGGTGTGCGCCAGGCACAGTCGTACGCCTCCACTGCACCTCAAAACATGGCTCAACAGGGTATCTTCAGGGAATTCGGTGGAGAGGAACCCCAGAGCGAAGACTGCCTGTATCTGAATGTATGGACTCCCGGCCTCGATGATGCATGCCGACCAGTGCTCTTCTGGATTCACGGTGGTGGCTTCACTGGTGGTTCCGGCTCGCAGCCGTTCTACAAAGGAAGCAGACTGGCAGCACGGGGCAACGTTGTCGTCGTGACAATCAACTACCGGATCGGGTCACTTGGCTTCCTGAACCTCAACGAGGTCACCGGAGGCAGGATTCCAGCAACGGGTAATGAGGGCCTGCTGGATCAGATCGCTGCACTGGAGTGGGTACGCGATAACATCACGGCCTTTGGCGGCGACCCTGAGAATGTGACCATCTTCGGTGAGTCGGCAGGCGGCATGAGTGTCGGTTGCCTTCTTGCTATACCTGGGGCACAGGGGCTATTCCACAAGGCGATTCCGCAGAGCGGTGCTGCCAGTACAGCACTGCCACTGGACGGAGCGGTGCAGGTTGTGGAGCAATTCCTTGACATACTCGGTTTGAACACAGGCGATGTTGATGCTCTGCGTTCGCTCCCGGTGGAGAGACTGCTCGCTGCCCAACAGGAGCTAACACTCAAGATGCTGATGTCAAACCTGAGGATAGGCATGCCACTGCAACCGGTGATAGATGGAGCAACACTACCTGCGCTGCCGCTCGATTCCATCAAGGATGGTTCAGCGGATAAGATCCCCATCGTGGTGGGTTCGACACTTGAGGAGTGGAAATCGCTTAGTCTGATGGACCAGGAGCTACCAAAGCTGGACGAAGCCGGTCTGCTACGGCGCTGTCAACAGTTAATGCCTGGTGAGAACGTAGAAGGCCTGATAGAGAGCTATCGAGAAGCACGGGCCAAACGTGGCGCACCAACTACTCCTACCGAGATTTTTATAGCAATCATGACGGATAGGGTATTTCGGATACCGGCTATTCGTCTTGCCGAGGCCCAGCAGCGCCATAAGCAGTCCGCCTACAACTACCTATTCACCTGGCGGTCACCAATGCTTGGCGGTGCCTTAGGCGCTTGCCACGGGCTGGAACTGGGTTTCCTATTCGGCGCATACGAAGAGAGATTCTCGGGTACAGGACCGGCGGCTGATGCCCTTGCCAGGAACATCCAGGATGCCTGGTTAGCGTTCGCCCACAATGGCGACCCGAGCTGTGAAAGCTTAGGGACATGGCCACCTTATGGCGACCACGGGGTAACTATGATCCTTGGGGAAGAGTGCCATGTGCAACAGGCGCCGTACGACGACGAGCGCCGCGCCTGGGACTTAATCCCGAGCGCTGTCCGTGGGCCGCTTTCAATCGGGTAGTCAATCACCACATATTGGCCCATTCTGTTCACTCGTGTCACAGAATAGCGGTCTCCTCAAGCTCAAATGCTCTCCTCTCGGCCAACCGGCACGTTACCCATACTGGTATCGGTATGTTATACTTCTGGTCTACGGGAGTTCGAATCTAACCACGCGTCAATTCACCTGAACCTGCGTAAGCTGGCTTGCATGAGGGAATCCAAGATCAAGGAGGTTGAAATGGGAGTTACGGAGCAACTGGCCGAGTTCATCATTGAAAGCAGTATCGACACGATGCCTTCCCAGGCGATCAAGACCGCCAAAGAAGCTATCCTGGACTGCTTTGGAGTCACCCTTGCCGGCGCAGCAACGTCTGATGGTAGAATCATGACTGCCTTTGTCCAGGAGGTAGGGGGAAACCCTGTGGCGACGGTGATTGGCGGAGGATTCCGCACCTCGCCTCCTTGGGCTGCTCTGGCCAACGGGACCATGGGACATGCTGAGGACTTTGATGACAGCGCCTATGCCATGTTAGGCCATCCGACGGTCCCCTTGCTGCCAGCCATTCTGGCTCTAGGTGAGCAACGCAAAGCCTCGGGGAAGGACATAATCGAATCCTACATAGTTGGCTTTGAGACGGAGTCAAAGCTGGGTCGGGCGATGATACCTAGCGGCCACTATCAGCGTGGCTGGCACGCTACCGGCACCTTGGGCACCATGGGAGCCGCAGCAGCCAGTGCCAAGATGCTTGGGCTGGATGTGCAACAAACGCGGATGGCGCTGGGGATTGCCGCGTCCCAGGTCTCCGGAATAAGACAGAACTTTGGCACTATGACAAAGCCCTTCCATGCAGGTCATGCCGCTAGAAGTGGGGTGGTCGCGGCAATGCTGGCGAAAGGGGGATTCACTGCCCACGCGAGCATAATCGAGGAGCAGCTCGGATTCTGCAATGTCTTCAAGGGCGACAACCCTTATGAACTGGCCAACATCACCACTGGACTAGGCGATACCCTGGAAATCACCGAATCCGGAATAGCCTTCAAACTCTATCCCAGCTGTCACGAGACTCACGCCTGCATAAACACCGCTCTGGAACTGAGCAAGAAGCACGGCATTCAACCTGACGATGTAGAGAGCATAGACTGCACGGTCAGTGAGCTCATTGCTACTGTGGCTTTCTATACTGAGCCAAGAACCGGCCTCGAGGGCAAGTTCAGCGTCGAATACTGCATCGCCAGGGCTCTCAACAGCGGAAAGGTTGGACTGGAGGACTTCAGTGACGAAAAGGTCAACGAACCAGAGGTTCGGAAGACCATGAAGAAGATTAGAAGGCATCTGGATCCCTCGCAGCGTGGCTTGTCGCTGATAGAAATGGTCATCAAACTGACTGACGGACGTGAGTTCCATCAGCGTAGCGATGAGATGCTCAAGGGTTTCCCTCAAAACCCTCTCACCCGCGAGGAATTGGCGACAAAATACAGGGGTTGTGCCCAACTCCTGCTTGCTCCTAAGGATGTCGAACGCTCAATGGCGTTGATAGAGTCCCTGGAAGACCTGGGGGACATCACCGAATTGATGGACATAGCCATAAACAGAACGGCTTCAGGAGCAGGTCGCTAGCTGAAGTTGCGTGGATGGTTAAGGCAGTACGCATAGGGTCTACCCATTATTATTTAGTACTATGTTGAAAAGATATGGCGGAACAGGAAGGGAGGAGTGAGGATAATGGCTGAGCAAAAGCTTTGGGAAGCTTCAGAGACGCTGTCACCGAGGATAAGACGCCTGAGGGATTACTACTTTCTGGATGAGCAGCGAGAGTTCCAGAATAACGTAATGTCATTCACCACTGGCATACCCAACGATGTGGTCTATCAGATCCTGGATTTCATTTCGGTGCCCGATATGCTGGGAGGGGTGCTCAACGCAAACAGGGATGGCCTGGCAGCGATGGCGATCAATTTGGACCTGCCCCCTGACTTCTGGGAGCAACCCTTAACCATCAGAAAGGCGCTTTTCTTCCACAGGGTGCTGCAGGAAATACCGGTCGACATCCTCGACGACGAGCTCATTGTGGGAGGCAGGTTCTGTACAAGCCTATCCACATGTCTCACTGAGGAGGAGACCGAGGAGTTCAAAAAAATCGAGGCCGAGCTCATCGAGAAATCAGAGAGGATACTCAGCCGTGGCCTTTCATGTGGTGGCATAACTCCCGGTCATATCATCCAGAACCATGCCAAGGTGCTGCAAAAGGGCTTTGGGGGGATTAAGGAGGAGGCGGAGGGGCTCCTTGAGAGGACCGCATCCGAGGCAAAAAGGGAGTTTTTAAAGGCGATAATAATCTGCTGCGATGCCATAGGCGACTTCAGCCACCGATACGCCGAGGAGGCGAGAAGGTTGGCTAAGAAGGAGAGGAAAACCACGAGGAAGGAAGAGCTTATAAAGGTCGCTGAGGTCTGTGACCGGGTACCATATAACCCGGCGAGGACGTTTCACGAGGCTCTGCAGGCTACCTGGTTTTCCCACATGGTCGAGATGATCGCTGAGTCATACCCCGGCCCCGGCATCTCCCACGGCAGGCTCGACCAGTATCTGTATCCGTTCTATAGAAGAGATATAGATGAGGGGCGGCTGAGCAGGGAGGAGGCGAAGGAGCTTTTCCAGTGCTTCTCCGTAAAGCACAACTACGCCTATGATTACCAGACCACTGGAGGGCCCCATGGCCGAAACGCAGGGTTTGGCCAGCTCATCACCCTCGGAGGTCAAGGAGCCAACGGGGAGGACCTTACTAACGATTTGACCTATCTGGTACTGGAGTCATTTCAGGAATTGAATATGCTGGAGCCCAAGCTGAACCTGAGGATTCATTCCGCTACGCCGAAGGAACTCCTGTTTAAAACCTCCCAGATGATCCGCGATACGCAGGGCTCCCCCTTCATCCTCAACTTCGATAAGGTCGTCATTGAGGCCCTGGAGGGGGAGGGGATGTCTCATGAGGATGCCGTTGATTATGGCGTGGTCGGTTGTTTGGAGAACACGGCCCAGGGCAAGGATACCTCAGGCACGGTGGATGTGCATTTCAACGTTACCAAGAGCGTGGAACTGGCATTGAACGATGGCAAAGACTGGCGTAGCGGGGAGTGGCTGGGGGCAGCAACTACAGACCCGCTAAAACTTGAAAGTTTTGAGCAGGTAATGGAGGCCTACAAGCAGCAGCTCAAAGCGACCATACAATACGTAACCGGGATAACATCGGCCTGCGATGCCCTGAGGGGCAAATACGTGCCATGTCCGTTCCTGTCCGCAGTTATAGATGGGTGTATGGAGAAGGGAAGGGATATAAGGGATGGCGGAGCGATCTATAACTTCACCACCTTCAATGGGGTTGGAATAGCCACTGCCGCCGATTCGCTGGCGGCGATTAAGAAGGTCGTTTTCGAGGATAAGAGGCTAACCATGGCAGAGCTATTGCAAGCCCTGCGCACGAACTTCGAGGAAAAGGAGGACATACGCCAGATATTGCTCACCAGGGCGCCCAAATTTGGAAACGACGACGATTATGTTGATTCTATCGCCAGGGAGATATTCCGCTTCTGGTGCCAGGAGCTTAGCCAGTATGTAACCCCTACCGGAAAAAGGGTCAGAGCAGGATACCTATCCTGGAACCATTTCATCCATGATGGAGCCTTTACCGCAGCAACGCCAAACGGTAGAAGAGCCGGTGAACCAATATCAAACGGCGTCTGCCCATCCCAGGGCTGCGATGTCAAAGGGCCGACGGCTGCTATGAAATCGGTGGCAAAATTGGGTTTCGACATTCTCCCCTCCGGAGCCTCCCACACAATAAGCATCAATCCCACTGCGCTGCAGACCGATGAGCAACTGGATAAATTCGCTGCTCTTCTGAGGACATATAATGAACTTGGCGGTACCTCCCTTCAGTTCAACGTCATAGATGCGGAGACCCTGCGAGATGCCCAGAGAAACCCGGAAAGCTATCAGAACCTGCTGGTGAGGGTCACCGGGTATAACGCCTACTTCGTGGGCATGAGTCGCGCCTTGCAGGATGAGATCATAGCTAGAATAGAACACAAACTGTGAGAAGGGGGAAAGTGAGCCAGAAGGCCCGTGGGAAACAGGGTCTCATATTCAGTATACAGAGGTATTCAACAGAGGACGGGCCAGGGATCAGAACCACGGTCTTCATGAAGGGATGCCCGTTGACATGCCTGTGGTGCCACAATCCTGAGAGCCAGAAGTTTCACTCTGAGATTGTATTTAACGATACCAGGTGTATCGGGTGTAAAAGGTGCGTAGATGCCTGTCCTGAAGGGGCTATCACCTTCACCGAGGATGGGCCGAGGACAGACAGGGGAAAGTGCCGGAATTGTGGAAAATGCGCCGATGTGTGCCCTTCCGGGGCCAGGGAGATTATCGGAAATTACATGACCGCCGAGGAAGCATTTGCCGAGGTTGAGAAAGATGCATTGTTCTACCGCAATTCGGGTGGTGGTGTTACAGTGGGCGGTGGTGAGCCAACGATGCAACCTGGATTTCTGGTGGAGTTTCTAAGGAAGTGCCGCGAAAAGGGCATACATACAGCATTGGATACGAGTGGCTACGTAAAGTGGGAGACCATGGAGAAAATTTTGGAGCATGTCGATCTGGTGCTCTACGACATCAAACAGATAGACCCGGTCAAACATGCAAATTATGGTGGGGTTTCCAATGAGTTAATCCTGGAGAACGCAAGAAAAATATGTTGTAAAGGGATACCCATGATTGTCAGGGTGCCGGTTATCCCTGAGTATACGGATGGGGAGGAAAATATCAGGGGTATTATGAAATTCGTGTGCAAATTGGATAGGGTGGCCAGGGTTGACCTGCTGCCATTCCATCGTCTAGGAGAGCCAAAATACAAGAAATTGGACCGCAACTATGAATTTGAAGACACTCAACCCCCCACTGACGAACACATGCAAGAGCTCAAACGACTTGTAGAATCATTTGGCTTACAGGCCAAATTAGGGCCAAAATAGCGGCTGAGAAAAAAGGAGGTGACCTCATGGCCAAGATGCCAAAACAGGTTATGGACCTCTTCAACGACCCACAGGCGGTGAAGTTCCTGGCCACCGTTGATGCCGAGGGGAAGCCTAATTGTGCCTTTATCGCCTCGCTGATGGCGCCAGGCGAGGATATCCTGATATTCGCCGACATGATGATGAATAAAACCAAAAAGAATCTGACTAACACCAGGACGGTTGCGGCAACGGTCTATAAAGCCCCCTGGTCATCCTATCAGGTGAAGGGAACCTTCGAGGGATTTCAAAGGTC
>CAZZJX010000019.1:5060-9851 GCA_964654845.1 uncultured Dehalococcoidales bacterium | reverse complement strand
TCCCTCACCCTGCAGCCTCTGGTTCTCGGCGGCCTTGCGTTCAGGGAGCACCTCGGCCAAGACACGGTCTATACCCACCTCCTGAGCGATAGCCGCAGCGGTGCGCCGGTTGTCCCCGGTAAGCATCACCGTCTCAATGCCCATCTTGTGTAGCCCTTCCACTGCCTCTTTGCTGTTGGGCTTAAGGGTATCAGCCAGGGCGATCATTCCCACCACCTGACTGTCCACACTGAGGAACATGATGGTCTTGCCTTCCGCAAAGAGCTTGCTGGCTTCGCCCTCCATTCCGTTTAGAGGAAAACCTCTTTCCTTCATTAACCCAATATTGCCGAGCAGGAGTTTACTGCCTTCCACCCAAGCTTCCACACCCTGTCCGGGGAGCGCATTGAAGTCTGATGCTGGGAGTATTTCCAGCTTCTTTGCCAGGACAGCCTCGAGCACCGCCTGGCCCAGTGGATGCTCCGAGCCGTGCTCAGCGGATGCTGCTAGCCGCAGAACATCCTCCTCAGAGGAGGTAGGTGTGGCGATTACATTAGTTACCACGGGCTCGCCACGTGTCAGAGTGCCTGTCTTATCCAGGAGAACCGTGCCTATCTGATTAGACCTCTCCAGAGCCTCCCCATTTCTGATTAGAACGCCATGCTCGGCTCCTTTGCCTGTGCCCACCATAATCGCGGTTGGAGTCGCCAGTCCCAGAGCGCAAGGACAAGCGATAATGAGCACGGCGACAAAGTTAAGGAGGGCGAAGGTGAGGGCAGGATTTGGCCCCACCAAATACCAGATTATGAAGGTTACGATGGCAATACCAATCACCACCGGCACAAAGTAACTAGCGACGACATCGGCCAAGCGTTGAACAGGGGCCTTGCTTCCCTGGGCCTCCTCTACCATTTTGACGATGCGGGCCAGTGTTGTCTCCCTACCTACCTTGGTCGCCTCGATGCTGAGGCTGCCGGTTTTGTTAATGGTAGCACCGACGACCTCATCACCAACGTTTTTCTCCACCGGTAGGCTCTCTCCTGTAATCATAGACTCGTCAATACTGGAATACCCCTGGCGAACAATACCATCCACTGGCACTCGCTCACCCGGCCGTATCAAGATGAGGTCACCGACCTGAACATCGTCTACGTGAATCTTTGTCTCTTCGCCGTTGCGCATAACTACAGCGGTCTTCGGCTGCATACCGATAAGTTTTCTTATGGCCTGTGATGCCTGGCCCTTAGCTCTAGCCTCCAGAAAGCGACCGAGGAGAATCAAGGCGATAATCATTGCCGAGGTATCGAAGTATAGATGGAGTGCTAGCCCTTCGGCGGCAAAAAGACCGGGGGAGAGAACTGCTACCATGCTGTAGAGGTATGCTGCTGAGGTGCCTACCGCAATCAAAGTATTCATGTCGGCGGTCCTGTGCCTCAGTGCGCCCCACGCCCCTCGGTAGAATCGCCACCCGCACCAAAATTGCACTGGCGTCGCCAAAGCCCAAAGAAGATAAGACTTGCCTACAAATGAAGGCCCCCAGCCTATCAGCATTATCGCTGCTGCGAGGATGATAGCGATGATAAGTCTATTCCTTAGGGCTCGGATCTCCCGCTGGGCGGCTGTGGTCACATCCTCCAGAGCCTGGACCTCAGCATCGAGTTGATAGCCGGCGTCTTCTACCGCCCGTCTCAGCTCAGCCAGTTCTGTTCCCTCTACGTACTCTACGGTAGCTTTATCCGAGGCCAGATTGACACTGGCTGAAATCACGCCAGGCACGCCAGACAGTGCATCCTCAACCCGGGCGACACAGGAGGCACACGTCATGCCGTGCACTGGGAATATGGACTTGTTGGTTGCGACCCCATAACCTAACTGTGAGATGGTGTCTTCGATTTTGGCAAGGTCTGCCTTGGCGGGATCATATTCTACAGAAGCCTTCTCCGAGGCGAAGTTAACATTGGCCTGCTCCACACCGGGCGTCTTAAAAAGCGCCTTCTCGATGGTAGCGGCACATGTGGTGCACGTCATTCCGGTGATGTGGATGCGCGTCTTCTGAAAATTCTGGGGGTCGCGTTTCTCAGCCATAGCGACAATCCGGACTATCGCCCCTCGCAGCTTTCCACGTAAGCCTGTATGGATGGTGGTGTCGAGGGCTTGAGCATACGTTGTTTACGCTCATCTAGCCAACATCCGTTACATGGCTTCCTCTTGGCTGGCTTCAATGGCTCGCTGCAACTCAAGATTTAGCTGTGGAGGCAGCCCCTCGATGTCTACCCTGAGGAAACCTCTCACTACGGTGGCTGTAGCCTCGTCGCGGGTTAAGCCTCGCATCATTAGGTATTCCACTTCCTCTTCAGCTATCTTGCCTACAGCAGCCTCATGAGATAGGTCTATACCAGCTAATGTCCCCTTAAGTTCCGGTATAGCATGAATCATGCCTTCTTCCCCTAGAATCAGGCCACGACACTCTAGATGTCCTTTGACTTCGGGGGCGTTGCCTTCTATGTAACCACGGGCGAAAATGTCTCCCCCCGTAGTAATAGCCCGTGATATTATCTCGGTCTTTGCTCTTTTGGCATCGAGGATGACCCGAGACCCCATATCCAGTGTGGATCCCGGTGTTGCAATCAGGATGTTATTGAATCTAACTACTGCGTTATCCCCGACACATCTCGCCAGGGGGCTTGTTTGCAGTGACTGGACTGGCTTCATAATTACGTAGTTGCTAAGGAACATGCCATCTTCCTCGATAATTATCCCAGTGCGGGGGCGCACCCCTATCTGTGGTGTCCAGTTATGTATCATAGTGAAGCTAACCTTGGCCCCTCGCTTAATGTAAAACTCAGAAACCCCCAGGTGTAGTCCTGGTTCATTTCCGGGAGCTGTGGTGCAGCCGGTAATTATATGTAACTCAGAACCTTCTTCAGCAATAATGATGTTGTGGATATTCTGTGCAAGGTTACCTCTGGCCAGGTAAAGGCAAGCTTGAACAGGATATGTCGTCTTGCTGCCCGGCAGGGCTCTTATTAAGTAGCCGTTACTCTGATTAAGCTCGACATGAGCGGTATATTTGTCGGTGTCCACAGCTACCGCTTTCCAAAAATAATCAGACAACCAGTCATATTTTCCTAAGGCCTGGTTAATGCCCATAACTTCTATGCCCTCTTGTCTTGTCAGGCTATGTACTATGGAATGGTCCATCTGAATGATAGTTCCTGAGCGCTGGCTGTTGTCATCCAATATAACCCCGACATCTATCATTTGCTGTTTGGTCTCAATTGGCAGTTGTGATGGGTCATCTTGGTAGGGCAATTCGTCTGACGAGTGAGTATATTTGTCGAGATTGATATCCTCACTAAGAGGCGCTCGCTTGGACAATGCTGCTTTAGCCCTATCCCTGGTGGTTTTGGCAGACTCTATCTCAGGCATTTCCTGCATTCCTCATAGCCTTTCTCTTTAATAACCCCTAGAATCTCATGAGGGTCTCCCTCACAGACTATGTTGCCATTGATCATGACGTAGCCGGTGCGGGCATTGACATAGTCCAATATATGGCCAGTATGAGTGATAATAAGCCCGCCACGCGTTCGATCTCTTATATGGTATTCTTTCTGCAAAAGCTCACCTATTAGCTCGCCGATCAGGCTTATGTTTACCAGGTCAACGCCAGATTCTGGCTCGTCCAGCAAAGCCAGGTCTGGTTCTTGAGCCAGTAACTGCATAAGCTCCGAGCGTTTGATCTCTCCTCCAGAGAACCCGTAGTTTATATCCCTATCCATCATATCAACCATGTTAGCTTCCTCTGCTATCCTGGCTATTGTTTCATCGCTTGTCCGCTCCCTCATACAGGCAACAACCATGTCACGAGTCTTCACTCCACGGACAACCGGTGGTCTTTGGAGAGACATGCCAATTCCCAGACGGGCTCTCGCATCTATGGATAACCCCACTATATCCTTCCCCTTAAAGATGATGCTACCCTTGGTTATATGGTATCTAGGGGCACCCATTATTGCCATTAGCAACGTAGTTTTCCCGCTGCCGTTGGGACCAAAAAGGACATGGGTCTCGCCGGCTTTGATACTGAAGCTCACATCATGCACAATTTCTTTACTGTCTATTGCTACGCTTAGCTGCTTGATCTCTAGCATTTGTCCCCTCCTATCTTGCTGCTGGCACTCTACGCTAGCGCCCGACATTTTACTGGATATCCGCTCCTCACACTGCTAAGATTTTGCCTTTCGGGCTTGATATCTTGCTAACCCCTCATTATAAAGTTCTTCCTCTGCCTCGGTGCTAATGATAAGTGGTGGCACCTCGGTCGCTTTTCCTTGGGCATCCAGGGCTACCATTATGAAATAGGCAGTTAACGCTCGAAGTCTCGTCCCGGCAAGAAGGCGCTCGGCATCAATTTCGATTTGAACCTCCATAGATGACCGACTAGTGAAGGTCATTTTGGCATGGATGATCACTAAGTCGGCGATGCGCACCGGGTTATGAAAGGTGATGTCCTCTACCATGGCGGTCACAATATTGGAACGGCTATGGCGGGCAGCCACTACACCGGCGGCATTATCCATTAATTTCATCAACTCTCCACCATGGACAAATCCTGCTGGATTAGCCTGGTCGGGCAACATCACCTGTGCCATATAGACCTCTGAATGACCCACCGTCCTTCCCTTGAAAACGCCATCCTTATCTAAGGTCTCTAGCAACTCAAGATAATTCTTCTCGTGTTTCTCCTCGACCTTGCTCATTCTACGGAAGAAATCGGCAATTTCGGCAAAGCCCTCTTCCTCAGCTACCTGC
>CAZZJX010000019.1:0-5050 GCA_964654845.1 uncultured Dehalococcoidales bacterium | reverse complement strand
GTCGCATCAGCGTGCTCAAGATCAAGCGCTAACTTCAAAGTTGCTCTGATATCCCCAACGCCGCTAAGGAACTCAAACTCATGCCTGGCGTGCTCAGCCTCGTTTTCAGCCGTCGCTAAAAAAATATCAGCTATTTGTTCAAAGCCGGAGTCCCTTGCGGCGGAGGCAAAATACATGTAGCTGGAGTACGCTTGTAGCTCTCTGGTAAAAGCATTCCGCAAGTTTCCCTCGGTCTTGCTTCCTTTGAACTCCATTGCTCCCCCTTTCGCTGGTTGAGTACGGTATCTATAAACTATATTTGTCCTTTATATACAGCGATTCTGCTTTGCCTTTGTCGCTACATAGTTATGATCTATTTTATCATACTTGTACGCGGATTTTTTGCGAGTCCTTAGTTGGATTATGGCGCCGTTTTCTCGTGCGCTTAGTACTGTTTGTAAAATCTCACTGCCTGGGGAAAGCCAGTTCATGTTTTTGATTGTGCTGCAAATTGGCAGGGAGTTAAGGGTTAGGCAATCTTATAGCAACTGGTAGCTACTGAAACGGTTCTATTGCGTCTCTAGCTTCTGTGATAAGGATGCCTCGGTGATGCTGACGAAAAGCTCGGTCAGTTTGGGGTCAAGTTGCGTCCCAGCGCTCCGTTTTAGTTCTTCTATTGCGTCTTTGAGGGACATGGCCTTGCGGTAAGGGCGTATTGAGGTCATTGCGGCGTAAGCATCGGCTATTGCTAAAATGCGAGCATCGAGGGGGATATTCTCGCCTCTCAGGCCGGAAGGGTAGCCATTGCCATCCCACCGCTCGTGGTGGTGTTGAATGCCAGGCACACAGTTGGCTAGGTCAGGGACGTGTCTGATGATTTGAGCTCCCATCAGAGGGTGGGTTCGTAACAGTTTCCACTCCTCATCGTTGAGGGTATCCGGTTTGGTGAGAGTGTCGTCGGGGATACCAATCTTGCCGATGTCATGTAGCATGGCGGTGGCGCGAATGGTGGCTATCTTCGGCGGGGGCAAATCAAGAGCCTCAGCTAATGCGATAGCGCTTTGAGCCACCTTCTTAGAGTGCCCATAGGTATAGTGGTCCTTGGCGTCTACAGCGGCGGCTAGGGCGTAGACCATGCCAAGGATTTCTTGGGTTGCCTTACCGTCCGTCTTTGATGGCAACGCCTCGGTAGATACCACATCAGTAGACAGACAGGTCTGGTTTCTGCCCATTGCCTTGGCGAGGTACATAGCGCCATCGGCGCAAGCGATAAGTTCTTCCTTAGTCACCCCATCGGCAGGCCATGAGGCTAGGCCCAGGCTAGCCGTCAGTGGAATCTGCTTGGTGAACATTTCCAGTTCTATTGTCTTGCGGATTCTTTCGGCTACAATATAGGCGTCATCTAAGCGCGTCTCGGGCAGAATAATGGTAAACTCCTCCCCCCCATAGCGACAGGCAATGTCGATACCTCTAACAGAGTGTCTGATAGACTGTCCTATTTGTTTGAGGACTTCATCTCCAGCTACATGGCCGTAAATGTCGTTATATGGTTTGAAGAGGTCAAGGTCCATCATGATCAGCGAAAGTGCGGTGCCGAAGCGAGAGCTTCTGGAGATCTCTTCATCAAGTCGCTCGTGGAAGTAACGGTGATTGAATAATCCGGTTAGCCCATCGGTGTGGGCCCTTAAGATGGCGTCAGAATAGAGCAGGGCGTTGTCTATTACTATACCTGCCTCATTAGCCATGGTTATTAGCAGACTTATATCCTCGGTATAATAAGGGCTTTCTGACTTCCTCCCTGTCAGCGCCAGGACGCCAACCAGCCTGCCCCTGCTCCTTATGGGCAACAGCAACTCTGATTCGGAGTTGATGAGGTGATGTCTCTCATCTTTCCATAATCCCTTAAGTTCGGGAATAGTATCTATAGAATCTACATTGAGTGGCTTGCCCTCCTTAGCCAGCCAGGTCAGGATGGGATTATCCTTTCGTAAACGTGGGTCAGCCGCCGGTTTCTCACCGTCGGCGCGGTGAGCAAACCTGGTAGTGAAATCGCCGCTATCGGTATCGGGGAGCAGGAGGCTGGCCTCTCTAGTGTGCAGTGCCTTTGTTATGGTATCCAGCATGTTTTCCGCCAGTTCATCTATGTTGAGGATGTTGCTCATCTTATCACTGTAGCTGAGCAGAAATTGGCGGTAGTCGTAGGTCTTTCCAAAGAACCGCCGGTCCACCAGTTCTTGGGTCTTCTTGGTCACAGGACGGAAGAATACGGCTACCAGGAATCCGGTCAAAGCTGTTGCCAGAATGACAGTGTAGACTGGCTGGACTGGGGCATACATACCGATAAGATTGGCCAGGCCTATATATATTGCGATTGCAACGACGGTCAGGATGCCGTACACTAGCCCCCTTCGCGAAACCAGCCTGATGTCAAGTAGCTGGTATCTCTGGATGGCATAGGTGATGAGGAAAGCATTGACTATGTTGCCGAAGTTGGCCAGAGGGTACTTAGACAGCGGAGGCATGAAATTGGTTATGAAAAAAACCATCACCACGGCGAAGCCGATTATGATATATGCACTTCTACTGCGGGCAAGAGCATCCTTCATGTGCATGTATTGTCGAATCAGCGAGAATATCGCTGAGCACAAAAGCGAGATACTGGCAAGGCCAAGCACATATACAGGGAGGCCGAGGCTTATAACTGGCAGTCCATCGCTGATGTGGGCGCTCTCTATCAGGTAGCCGGTGAAAGCTAAAGGAATGGCTATTACCGCGAGGCAATAGGCGAGCTTTGCCCCAATCCCCGCGGGCTTATTCATGAAAGAACGCAAGAAATGGTAGTAAGAGGCTATCAGCACCAGTAGGACGATGCCCAGCAACTGGTACAGTAAAAGCGTATGTCCTGGGAAGAAACCGGAATATATGAAGAAGGTAACAAGGCCCCATAAAGCCAGTGTAGTGACGTATACCGCGAATGTCTTGTGCACCCTCTGCAGGCGGCGGCGCAGGATGACTACAAGCAAACCACAATAGGCAATGAAGCTGATAAGTGGTATTACCATAGAAACGATTAGGACAGAAATGTTCATCTCATTTATTGCCTTTTACGCCTCTTATGTAGCTGTAGTAGTTAATTATGCACATTTAAGTATCAATTGTCAATAGTTTGTCAATAGCATTCGATTATGCATGTAAAGGCAGGAGTTGTCAATAGTTTGTCAATAGCACAATGGTGGGTGGAATGGGTCTATATGAAGTGAACAGGGTAGCGCCTTTAGGCGCTACCCTGTTCACTTCATAATTGACTAGCTGTATAGGGCTTTTCTAACGTTAGCTAGCTGCTACTTTTGCCTCTCTCGCCCTCCTTACCCGCGGTTTGGCGGTGACACCGGTGAGGGAATTGATAATTTCGTCAGGGGGATTTATGTGTGGTGGCTTCAAGTGACCCAGGTCGGCACCTGCATCTTGTTGCCTCAACATGTATTCTCTGAATGCGCCCTCGGGGAGAAAGGTTACCTCCAATGGCTGCCAGCCAAAGGTCTCAAGATCGGCATAGCCTTCATCCAGCTTCTTAAGCTCCTCTTGTACTGCCGATACTACCTGCTCACAACTTCGCTTGCCATCTCTTGGCTCAATGTACAGGTGCACTATCGGCTTTCCCTCCTTCGGCTCCTTGCGCGCCACCCAGTCTTCGTAGGCTATCCCCGAGTTCTCTATCGCCTGCCAGATCACTTTCTCAGTAAGAATGGCGTGGGTGAAGTTAGCGAACTCGATAACTCCAGCAGCCCGGGAGTAGAAGGCCATCTGGGGTATGTCTATGTTGAGCTTATCGTTGCGCAGTGAGGTTATCTTGACCAAATCGCCGAGGCGGTACCTGGCGAACGCCCCACCATGGAAATTGGAGATGACTATCTCATAAACCTCATCTGGTTTAACCTCATCAAGCAAAATGGTACCAGGCTGGTAGGTTGGGTCCTCCTTTTCCTTGACGCGTTCTTCCTCGGGGATAAACTCCAGAAAATTGAGCTGGGGGATAAAGGTCATTCCTTCGTGATCCCAGGTCTGCAGGGCAATGAGGGAAGTCTCAGCGGAGCCATAGATATCCAGAGGATACCTCCCCCACATCTCTTTAATTTTTTCCTTGTAGACTGAGGTGTCTGTGCCACCTGCCAATATCCCCTTAAGCGACCAGAGGTCTTTTGGCATGAGGGGGCGGCGGGCCAATTTGGCCTTCAGTAACCCCTTGGTTAATCTGAAGAGAACATTAGGCTTGGAGATTAGAGACATGATTTTGACGCTATCCTCCCGCTTGCTCAGCCGTTCTCCCACCGCTACCATGACGCCGGATATCCCGAAGAGGAGGCTCATGCCTTCATCTAGGGCTTGCTGGAAACCCTGCTTGACTCTTTCCTCAAAGGTCATTTGCACTGCTTCATCCTCAGAAGGCATGACGTTGAAGTCAAACTCACGTTTTGCCCATTCTATATAAGTGCCGGTCACATAGGGTGGCGGGGCCATGATATAGAGAAGCTTCTCATCTCTACTCATGGGGAAGTGGCCCTTTTCTTTGCAGGTGCAAAAGCATGAGGCGGCGAGGATAAGAGACGATAGCTCATCGGCTGTCCTCTGGGTAAGGGGCGCCCATTTGTGGTAATATGCCCCGGATTTACCCGAGGTACGCTGCCAGTATATCGGCGGCTCGGGCAGGACGTCTTCCCTTTTTTCGTCGAGATAGGGAATGTAATCCCCGTAGTTGGTGAGGGGGACCAGTGCCCTGAATTCCTCCACGCTTCTCGGCCTTGCCCCTCGCATCACCTTTCGCCCCAGCTCACACCCGTTTAGTAGCTGTATCTGCTCTAGCAATAACCGCCGCTGAATGTTCATGAAGTCCTCGAGGCTGAGGTCGATGAACCCGCAGCACTGCTTCCATATCTCGTCGATCCTGCCTTGCCACCACAGTTCACTTGCTGTTGACATTGTTTTCTCCTTCCAGCTATCAGCGTCCGATGCTCCGGCTAATTCGGTTGCTCAACTTATTTCCACTTGATCTTAGCTATTCGCTCACCCTGTT
>CAZZJX010000018.1:0-9979 GCA_964654845.1 uncultured Dehalococcoidales bacterium | reverse complement strand
CCTGGGACGGATTGGCTTTGTCGATAACAGCGGCGTCTTTTCGGGGCTGGAAGGGCAAGCTCCGGTCAGGTACGGGACACTTGCTGATGGTCTGGAAGCATATCAGCGCGGGGAGATTGACTCCCTCTACGTGGTCGCGGACGACTACCTCGAGTCAGGCAAAGTCGAACAGTACGCGACGTTCAAAACAGCGTGGGATGAAAACTGGGACGATGCAGGCGCTTTCTGGGGCTTGCTTTCCCAGGAGCTGTTGGCACAGCAGTATAGCCAGTTGAGCCCTGAGTTACTGGCTCAACGGGCTCAAGTGGAAGAACTGGTCGCGGAGCAGTTGAGCCTGCTCAGCCCTGATCTGGTGGCGCGTGTTGCCGAACCGGCTGTTTTCAAGAACTTCAAGGTGGCAGATGACGGCAGCGTGTCGGAAGTCGTACCTTTCGCACAGGCAATAGGTGAATTAATTGTACCGGCGGTATTTGCCTTGCTCTTGATGTTCAGCATCCTAGTGGGTGTCGTCAACATGGTGACCAGCATTTCCGATGAGAAGGAGAACCGTCTGGCTGAACTGGTCATCACTTCGGCCTCGCCGTTTTCGATCATGACGGGCAAGCTCCTTGCCCTGGGTACTATCGGGTTGACCCAGGCAGCGGTCTGGGTCGTCGTGGCGGCGTTAACGGTACCGGCGATGTTCGACCAGATTCCAGACCTTAGCGGGCTGGCAATTCCTGCGAGTCTGGCGGTCACAATCCTGGCGTGTTTCATCACCGGGTATTTCCTGACAGCCACCATGGCGATACTGGTGGGCGCCACTGCAAATTCTACCCGGAGTGCGTCGCAAACAGCGGCGATGATCGCCAATGTGGGTTTTGTACCGATATGGTTATCGGGTCTACTGATTAACCAGCCGGACGGATTGATGACCCAGATGCTTTCGTACATTCCATTCACGGCGCCGACGGGAATACTTATGAGAATCAGCGCGGGCGGAGATGTAACCGGAGCGGAGATCGCCGCCGCCCTGGCGGGCGTCGTGGCGACAGGGCTGCTGTTCCTCTGGGTAGCAGGGCGAGTGTTCAGGGGCGCGATGCTGATGCAGGGACAGAGCTTCACACCAGGAAACCTCTGGACTGCACTGCGAAATGCTGATTGACGCCAGCGTGCACTTTAGGAAGCCCCTATGAGCAAGTGAAAAGCCCCGGTACGTCGGGGCTTTTCTGTATACGCTTGGGAATCTGCTACCACTTAACGAACATCGGGATGTTTGTCTAGCCATGCGTACTCGTGGACGATACCGTTTGCTTATTCTGTCGGCGTATCCTACCGAAAATAGTGATAATTATACGGGTTGGTTACAATCTGCCCATTTGTTCAATCGGCCTTCATCTTGTATCTCCGTTCACATTCAAGCGCCGCTTTCAAAATTATCCCGATTATTCTGGCAGGGTACCAATTCAACGTTGGAATCATGTCCTCCGGTGCAACCAGCTTTCGTCCCGTCGTTTCGTATTCCGGTTTAAATTCATCCAGCCAGACCCGCGCCCAGAACCGTGCCTGATAGGTGACTGTTAATCCTTCAGGGTTTCCCGGGTCTTTTACTTCTGAAGAGCCCAGGTAATTTGGATTCGTTACTATTGCACAGGCTTCTTCTCGGACTTCCCGAATAAAAGCGTCTTCAATGGTTTCATCGTTTTCAGGGTGGCCTCCAGGTAAGCCCCACGATTCCCCGTCTCCAGTAACCAACACAATCAGACCCTCGTCCGTAAAGCAAATACCGCTGGCCTGTCTGATCAGATATCGAGGCGGTGTGAAAGCGGAACCGCGCCATGTAACGGTTATTTCTCGCCCTTCCAACGTATGTTCTTCAAAAATCTCGTCCAATATAAAGCCCTCGACACCACGACGAATATTGCACATTATTCTATGCTACGAACTAGGAATGTTCAAGGAGGTTCTTGTCAAAGAGAAATTGATAGCCTGAACATTAAACAAAACGCTATTTTGTTACCTTCGGGCGAAAATCGGGATGTTTGTCCAGCCATGCGTATGAGTATTCGCTACCGCTTAAGTTTTCGGTCACATGTTGATTATCATTGTAGAAATTTTATGGTTTGTAGCGAAATCTTATTGTGTTATTCTCTAATCCTACCCCCATCCTGACAAAGCGATTCTTCTCCAGCACTCGTATTGATGCAATATTTTCGGTTTCAACTTCGGCCTCTATACTTTTAACTGAGAGTTGACGATGTGCCCAGCGAACAATACCTTTGACCATTTCTGTCGCTAAACCTTTTCTCTGATATTCAGGCAGAACCGAGTACCCGATTTCTACCATTCCTGATTCATCTGCCGGACCTTTAAAGCCGATACCACCACATAGTGTAGGTTCAACGGTATCCACTTTCACCGCGTACCATGTGAGCCAGTTTTCCCACTGGGGATGTTCGTTGTACATATCCAGGAACAGATTTTGAACATCCCTGATATTTTCTGGAGGCCAGGATACCGGTATTGATACCCCAAGTAATCGTGCGAATTTGTCTTTATCATGTATCTCAGCTTTTGCTAACTCTCGTGTCCCAGCGATTATCTGTAATCTAGCTGTTGTCTCAACTATCATCTTTTTCCTGCAACTTGTTTAAGTTATTTTTAAACCTTTGTCAATTAGTAATCAAACATCGGGATGTTTGATTGTCAATGACTATAATTCTTCCACCGGAAAAGAGACTGTCAGCATTATTCCTTGCTGAACAAACATTGGGATATTTGATTTCTTGTACTATAATAATTTGAACGACAAAGAGTCTGTTAGCATTGTTCCCGTATGAACGAATATCGGGATGTCTGATTTCTTGTACGTACTGGTGGTCGACAAATAAAAAGCAGGGTTTTACTGGACAGTTCCCGAACTCCTGTTTGCGAAGAAAACACTCATTCCAGCCATTCAGCAACTGCTTGTCTTACATCACTCGCGCCTCAGGTCTGCCCGAAGGCCCTCGAGCCACCTGATATGGGTAGATCAGTCCGTGATATACTGTCTTGATTCGGGAAGGTTACAGAGCATCGGGACAATGCAGACGGAAAACGGCTTCTACGGTTGGCGACCCCTATCAGGAGCGATATTGACGTTCCTGGTCGGCAGCGGCATCTTCTTCTATTCGTATGGCGTGTTCCTGCCCTTCATGTCTACCGAATTCGGCTGGGGGCGAGCCGCAACGGGTGGCGCACTTTCTGTCACTCTTCTGGTATTTGGGCTTCCTAGTCCATTGATAGGTGCGTCAATAAGCAGATTCGGCCCAAGACTGAACATAATCCTGGGTAATTCCCTGGTTGGTCTAGGTCTGGTCAGCATGTCGTTCGCCACCGAAGTATGGCAACTCTACGTGTTTTTTGGCATCCTGGTCGGTGTGGGGACAGGATTCGGCATGTACATGCCCTGTACCACGGTAGTCAACAACTGGTTCGTGAAGAGGCAATCCCTGGCAATGGCTTTGCTTCTATCGGCAGGTGGGATGGGTGGATTCGCCTTTCCGCCTCTGGTGACATGGCTGCTTTCCGGTGTTGGCTGGCAAGGCACCTGGTTGACTTTGGCCGCCGTACACTTCACCTTCACGGTGATTGTTGGAGGATTGATACTGGTGAGGAACAGGCCGGAGGATACGCATCAGGATCCCCATGGCATACGCTCTACAGAGACCGTCGAACCAGAAGATAGCGAAGGACGCGCGTCCAGCACGCACAACGATGCAGCGGATTGGAAAATGCGTGACATGATGCGGTCCCCGGTAGTCTGGCTGATTGCGGTAATCTACATGACCAGTTTCTTTGCCATAAGCACCCTCATTGCTCATCAGGTGGCCTATCTTCGTGACCTGGGTCATTCTCCCACGACCGCAGCTTTCACACTTAGTATCATGACAGGGAGTATTCTGCTGGGACGGCTAGCGTTCGGCGCGCTGGGAAGGAGGTACGATATGCGCCGTCTGGTTGTGGCCTTCTACTGCATTCAACTGACGGCACTCTCCATCCTACTGACAGCACCTAGCCTATCCCTGATCTATGCCTATGCCGTGCTCTTTGGTCTTAGCTATGGTGGACTGGGATTAGCTGCGCCTACACTCATTGGGGCATACTTCGGCGGTGAGCGGTTCGTAAGGGTCCTGAGTATCGTATTCCCTCTGGGTATCGCTGTTGAGGCACTTGGGCCCATAGTGGCTGGTGCCATCCATGACCTCACAGATACGTATGTCGCAGCCTTTGCAGTGGTCGCAATCTTCTGTGCAGCGGGACTGGCGTACTCCATTGCAGTGCGGAACAGGTGAGGAGCGAGGTGCTGCTATGGTCCTCGATAGGATCACCACTAGGGTCTGGATCGGTGTGAACCAAGCAGACGTGGTCGAGGATACTCGCTTATCGGTAGTTCGAATCCCTCCGCTGCCACAATTGTTTTTAAGCCTGTTGTTCATTACTATTGAACAAACATCGGATGTTTGATTATCTTGTACTATGACCAAACTTCCCAAAAGGAGTCCATAAGCATTGTGCCACAGCTATGGAATCCTGCCTACCGTAAATCGTTCATCGGGATGTTTGTCCAACCATGCGTACTCGTGGGTGATACCATTCAGCTTTTCGATTGGGTGAAATTGGACAATAGCAATTCTAAGCAGGTTATTTTGAATTTTTGATGGGCTCGTAGACAATATTTTGCCAGGTAATATTACCAGTTACATCATCGTAAATCATCGTTTCGCCATCATAAATACCACCGACAATGATAATCTCGGTGTCACTTATTGGTTTAAGTACCTTATTATCGGATGTTAGTAAAACATTATCTTCAACTTTTATCTCAATAGTTCCCATGGTATCCGCATCGCTATAAACAGAGGGAATTCTTGGGGAAGCATCATACTTACCTGTCAGTTCATTCCAAAAAGAAGACCCGCTTTCAATGTCAGGATATCGGGGACACACAAAATGATCACCTGCAGTAATGACCATGATATCCTCATCATCTGTCCCATCCACGAAGAATTCCAGCTCTATATCTTCAACGTTTGCAAGCCAATGACTTAGTCTAAATTTGGATTGGCTGATCGGAACCATGGTGATTTTCTGACCTTGATATATAGCTTTCAGTTGATTCCCTGAAAATAATACTTCAATTGTTTCGCCATTTAACACATATTTGCCTGCGTATTTCTCAATTGTATCATTGCTGACAGCCGCTGTTTCAATCGGTTTTTCTTCTACAGTAGCGATACCAAATTTGGTCTCCAGCATAAGTTTGAGTGTATCAAATGTAATCTGATTTTGTACATCCTCAAATGCATCCGAGTTAGAAAATATTACAAAACCGAGTTTTCTTTCAGGTAGTAGTGCAAGCATTGATATGAAACCTTGGTTGGTGCCGGAATGGAATACCGTCAATTCACCTACCTGCTCTCTATCAGTAAACCATGTAAGTCCCATCGGTTGGGGGTCCGTTGGTCTTGTATACTGCTCTTCGAACATCGACCATAGAGTATCATTACCAATTATATAATTATTATTTACTTCCCCAATTTTGAAAATATATTGCGTGAATTTAACCATATCATGCATTGTGGACTGCATATTGCCGGACCCTAATCGTATAATATCGAATTGATTGTATGGTTTGTTCTTACCATCTTCATTGTAGTATCCCATTGTAATATCAAGCTTCGAGTTTGTTTCATAAAGTAATTGATCTGAACCGAAAGCGGAGTCATTCATTTCCATGGGCACTAGGATTTGATCGCTCATGTAATACGGCCAACCTGAAACTGCTTTTGGGTCAGGAGGTTCGATTACTCTAATTACTTCGATTAGTCGGCCGAGGACGTTATAACCGATGTTCGAATATTTGTATCGATAACCTGCAGGGAAAGCTTGATATGCATTTGTGAGAGAATCAGTCTGGGCTTTCAGAACATCAGGAAATGATTCCCAGTACCATGCTAATAACGTGTCATTACGAGGGAGACCTGATCTGTGTGCCAAAATGCTCCGAATCGTAATAGGTTCCGAAGAAGAGAATCTTGAATTAATCGAAAAGCCGGGGATATAGTCAGTAATTGGCGCGTCAAGATCAACTAATCCCTCTTCATACATTCGCATTATTTCAATGCCTGTGAATAGTTTTGTAATTGAACCCAGTTTATATACTGTATCGAGTGTTGCCGCCGTACTTTGTTCAATATTGGCCAGGCCATAGGCTTCTTCATATACAACATTTTGATCATCTATCAAAGCCACAACGATACTAGGCAAATCATGTTTTTTCATTAATTTATTAATCTGGTAGTCCACATACTCAATTGCATAGGAATAATCACCAATTGGGATAACAGAGGGTTTTCGGGGCCCACGTGGCCAAAACAATACCGTCATCACCGCAGCAATGATGATAAACGCCGCAATTAAGACAAGGAGTTTGTTTCTGCTTTTAGAAAATCTAGGCATAGCTTCTATCTTCTTTCAATATGTGATGTCTGGCTAAAGGTATGTTTTTAGATTGCATGAATATCAATATGGTATTGCATAGACATTATTCGCAGATGTAATTCTAATTCTTAAATGGATTTCTAATTGGTAATAAAATATACTTTGCGAAGCTGCAATTATAGCACAATAGTCGATTGGTCCAAGCAATATTACATTTCGGATAAACAAACTTCGGGATGTTTGTCCAGCCATGCGTACTCGTGGGCGATACCATTTAGCTTCATGGTATAGAGGAAAATAATGTATATTATGTACTTACGTTAATGCAGGCTCAATAATCTTAGCAGCTTCTAAAAGATCGCTCGCGTAATAAGTCACGCTATCATCTTTTTGACCTCGAACAAGAATAGCAGGTATGCCCACAGATTCTGCTCCTCGAATATCGGCATCAGAATTATCTCCTACCATCCAAACATATTCAGGATGTCTAACTAGCTCCAAAGCATACTGAAAAACTTTGGGATTAGGTTTTTCATATCCTGTAGACCCTGATGAAATGCAATAGTCAATATATGGAGATAGCCCGACTCCTTCTACTATGCTAGAAAGTTCAGGGACGTGATTAGAAAGAATAACGTGTTTCCAGCCTTTTTCTGCTAAGTTTGACAAAGCCGGAATCGTGTCCTCATATAGGATGAACCTGTCTGGATTGATGAACGTATTTCGCACAAGTGAAGCCAATTCTTCGGCACGTTCAAAACTAAACCCAGATCCTTGATAAGCACGAGTAAAAATTCGCCCCACATGAGACCACCATTCTTGTGAGTTTCTCAGATGGGTATGAGGTTCGTCTGGATGATGCCAAGGAAAACCATCTCTCAAGTATGGCCTTATCTGCTCCATCTCTACTTGATGGTCAGGTTCATTCAGGTCTAATACTTCCATAAGAGCTGATCGCCAACGCCCTGGGCGATCAACTAGAGTGCCTTCAAAATCCCACAGAATTACTCGATTGTTTTGTTCCATCACTACTAAATTATATATCGGGTTAACAGCACACGCAATATGATAGCTCGTAATTGCGGTTTTACAAACATCGGGATGTTTGACAACTGATGCGTACTCGTGGGCGATACCGTTTAGCTTTAAGATTTGATTAATATCCGTGCTACACAAACATTGCGATGTCTGTCCAGCCCTGCGTGTAGATATCTAGCGAATTCCCGTATCAATCTCAATATCTAATTTGAAAGTGATACCAGACTTTATTTCCACCTGCTTAGGCACATCATAACTAGAATCAATACCTATGCGGTTAATATCAACCGTATAAATACCAGGTTCTAGTTCTACTCTGTATCTCGTGTAATTCTCTTCTGCATTGCAATCAATATCCACTTGCATTAATAGCCTGGTACCACTCTTGTCGTAAATCATTATTTTTCTGGCATCATATACATCGCATCGAAGGGTTGTATCCTGACCTGGTTGCTCAACCGGCGTTATCGGGCCGATAAGCACATTACCTTGCAAGAGTCCCTTTTCGTTTGTCCCAGAACATCCAATAGCAAATAATCCTAGGATTATTATTACAGTCACAAGTATGTTACGCTTCATTTTGTCCTCAATAATGATAAACTAATGGCATTTCCAATGTCATGTTAGTAGGGTAGAACATCGGTATGTTTGATTGTCTTGTACTATGACCAGACTTCCCAGAAGGAGTCCGTAAACATCCTACCGCAGCAACGAACCACCATCGACGGCAAAGGACTGGCCGGTAACGTAGCTTGAAGCCTCGGATGCCAGGAATAATACCGCGTTGGCAATATCCTTTGGCTCACCAACATACTTCATTGGAATCCTGTTTGCAGCTTCCTGCTTGCGGACTTTTGCCTCTTCCTCCGGCAGGAGTGAAAAAATGGAATCATATAGCTTGGTTTCGATTGCTCCGGGAGCGATACAGTTTACGCGGATATTGTAGTCTGCCCACTCCAGTGCCATTACCTTGGTTGCCATGATTACGCCTGCCTTGGCGATGGAGTAATGGCCGGTCGGTACCTGGACCCGGTAACCGCTGACGGACGATATATTGATGATATTACCGCTACCCTGCTTCCTCATCACGCGGGCAGCAGCCTGGCTGAGGAAGAACAGTCCTTTCAGGTCGAGGTTCATCACTGAGTCCCAGCCCTTCTCATCCATATCGATGGCGGGCGCGAAAAAGTTGGTACCGGCGTTATTTACCAGTATATCAAGCTTGCCGAACTCCGCCACAACCTTGTCCACCAGCGGTTGGAGCTGGTCTATCCGACCTATGTGAGCCTCAACTGCCAGCGCTTTCCTGCCCTCTTTCCTCACCTTTTCCGCCACTTCTTCAAGAGCGGGCAATCTCCGACTGGTTACGGCTACGTCGGCGCCTGCTTTGGCGAATGCTATGGCGGTTGCCTCGCCCATTCCACGACTGCCTCCCGTTACCAGGGCCACCTTTCCTTCCAGGGAAAATTGAGAAGTGTCTGCCATGATTTAACTCCTTTCCGATTAGTTGTCAGTACCTAATATTCCTGCCGGTGTTCAGCTGAGCATGTAACCGCCGTCCACGGCAATTGTCTGCCCGGTCTGATATGCGGAGGCCTCGGATGCCAGGTAGAGCATCGCACCGACCAGCACATCCGGCTGGGCAACGCCTTCCAGCAGTATCTTGCTGTCGATAACCGCCCGGTTCTCCGGGTCGACTTCCCAACGGGAGTCCATCAGGCGGGTGTGAACAAAGCCGGGAGCGATACAGTTCACGCGGATATTATACTGTGCCCACTCCCTTGCCATGGTCCTCGTGGCCATCACGACACCGGCCTTACTGATGTTGTAGGCGCTGTTGTTCACTTCGGGTTTCAGGCCATCTACCGAAGAAATATTGATGATACTGCCGCTGCCGTGTTCCTTCATCACCCGGGCTACGGCCTGGCTGAGAAAGAAGAGACCCTTCAGGTTGAGGTTCATTATCGAGTCCCAGGCCCTTTCCTCCAGCTCAAGAGCCGGCATCCAGACAACACTGGTACCGGCGTTGTTTACCAGGACGTCAATCCTGCCGAATTCGGCGACGACTGTATCGACCAGGTTCTGTATCTGGTCCATGCGGCCTACATGCGTTGCCACGGCTATCGACTTCCTGCCCAGGCCCCGTATCTCTTCGGCCACCAGCTCCAGGTCAGGCAGTTTCCGGCTGGTCACCGCTACATCGGCACCGGCTTCGGCGAATGCCAGCGCGGTGGCCTGACCGATACCACGACTGCCGCCGGTTACCAGTGCGACTTTACCTTCGAGAGAGAACCGGGTAGAAACCATCCGTATGACCTCCATATTATTCAATGGGGAATACCGTGTCCGGTGGGAGCCCCCTCAGAAGGGGGGTGTCACTTGGACGGGGTCATTATAACACACTGACGTAGAGGCGGTTCAGTCTTGTTATGCAGCCAAGAGCAACAAGGGTATCAGTACTGCCGGTACCATCCCTCGG
>CAZZJX010000017.1:0-10292 GCA_964654845.1 uncultured Dehalococcoidales bacterium | reverse complement strand
CTATAATGAGAAGCATGGTATCACTCCACAGGGGATCAAGAAGGCGATAAAGGATATTACCGACAGAGTGAGGGTTGTAGCGGAGACTCGCACCCCTTATACTATCACTACTCTTCCAAAGGATGAGATGCTGCGCCTGATAAAGGACCTGGAATCGCAGATGAAGACGGCGGCAAAGAATCTCGAGTTCGAGAAGGCGGCTTTGCTAAGGGACCGCATCGTCGAGCTGAGAAAGGAGATGGGCTGATGACTATCGTAGTACAAGACTTTCGCGAGAGGATGGAAGACAAGCAGAGTGTATATAAGACAGAGGTTCTTGGAGTAAAACAGATGGGCTGGTTGAGAGACGACCCCTACCCTCATATTTTACCTGAGGACTCCTGGTCGCTTAACCTGTGGGAGGAGATATCCTACAAGGCAATCCAGTACTTCGCCCAGTCGGAGATCGCCTGGCATACACAGAAGAACAATATGCTGAGTTCACAGGTTATGTCGGTCAATATCTTCTTCCCGCTGAAGCAGTACCTCGATCTCCTCAAACCGTGGCTTTCTCGCTACTACAGCGATGTAAAAAGTGTGACTGACCTTGATTTTGAATACGTCGGCCCCAAGAACAGGAACTACTTCAATGAAAGAGGTGGGCGCGGTCAAAACAGAACAAGCTCTGACATATCCATAGTTTGGGAGGATAAAGATAAGGGAAGAAACATGCTTCTCCTGGAGTACAAATTCACCGAGCCTAACTTTGGTGAGTGTAGCCAGGAGAATAACCCTAATCGGCAGCGCTGCTTCTCATCGCGCCGGGTTGTCTTCTCTCCTCACACACAATGTCATAAGGCTCAGGTCGGGCGTGCCTACTGGGATAGGGTACTGTCCGAAGACACCCCTTTCCATAGGAAGCAACTGGTGGCAGCGCAATACTGCCCGTTTCGTTACGATTTCTATCAGTTAATGCGCAATCAACTACTGGCTCATTGCATCGAATCGGATCACGCTGCTGGCTTTAACCGGGTAGATTTTGGGGTTATGTACCACGCCGATGGTGATAAATTGCTGAGAATGTACCACCCCTTCGGCGGAGAGCGTGACCCACTAAGGGCATGGTCTAATCTACTGAAGAATCCAGAGACTTTTCACCCCTTTACAGTACAGGATTTTCTGGGTTCTATAGACAAGGATTTGCCTGATGACCTGGCGGGGTGGCGCGCATATCTCAAACAGAGGTATGGCGTATAATATCTACCATTGACGGCAAACCAGGGTGATGAAGTGGATGAAGAGACGAGGCAGGAGCGCCGTGAGAAGCGCAGGCGGAAGGAACGGAAGAAGATGCTTCAGCACGGCAAGAGCCTGGCCAGGGTCTATCGGGATGCTGTCCTCAAGCGCCTGAGAGGTAAGGCAGAGTAGTTGAACCGGTTTTTATTTCTCTTTCTTCTCCCCGTCCTCTTCTTTGAGCGGAACCTCCACCGCCTTTGAGGGGAGATATTCTCTGAGCCCTATCAGCCTGTCGGCGAGATAGTTTTGAATTTCAGACATGTCCTTCGAGAGGGTCATGGTGATACGAGAGCTGTAGCGTCCCATGCTACGAAATTTCTCATAGCGGGCTTTGACCAGATCGTCGATAGAGGCGCTGCGAACCTGGACCATCTCGCTTATCAGAATCCTCCTGAGCTGGCGCGCTGCCTCATCGGGGTCAGTATGGGCTCCCTCCTTAGGCTCAGGCACCAAAACATCTACCACGCCAAGCTCCATACAGTCCTGACCGGTGAGCCTCAAGGCAGGAGCCACCTCCGCTGCCCTACTCTCGTCCCGGTAGAGCAGGCTGGCAGCCCTCTCCGGAGGCATTATGGAGAAGATAGCGTTTTCCAGCATTAGGATGCGGTCGGTAACCCCAACGGCCAAGGCACCTTTGCTGCCCCCCTCGCCGATAATCACCGAGATAGTCGGGGTCGGCAGGTCGGACATTATAGCTAGACAACGAGCAATAGCGTTTCCTAACCCCCTTTCCTCAGCGTCAAGGCCAGGGTATGCGCCGGGGGTGTCGATAAAGGTGATGAGGGTGAGCCTGAATTTTGCTGCCAGAAACATCGCTCGCTGAGCCTTGCGGAACCCTTCCGGGTAGATTCTACCACGATTCCTCCTCTCGCCATCATGGTATCGCTCTTGAGCTATTATCACTACCGCCTCGCCCCCGATGTCTGCCAAGCCGCATACCATGGCGCCATCGTCACCGTAGGATCGGTCGCCGTGGAGCTCAATGAAGCTTGCTGTGATTCTAGTGACATAGTCAAGAGAGGTAGGACGCTCTTCATGACGTGCCAACTGAACGCTCTGCCATGCCGACTCTCGGCGAGGCACTATCGGGGGGTAGGGGCCAAATCTCCTCGTTATAGCTAAACGGTATTGAGAGGAGAGAAGGTCGAGGAGAGTGGCGAGGAGACCTCGCAGCTTGTCACGCTCCACCACACAGTCGATCATCCCGTGCTTCAGATGGGACTCGGCGGTATGGGCATCGGGGGGAAGCTCCTTGCCCTCGGTCTGCTCTACAACCTTCATAGGGGCGAAGCCAAGGATAGCATGGGGTTCAGCGATAATGATGTCAGCGAGGTTGGCAAAGCTGGCGTAGACGTCCCCTGTTGTGGGGTTTGTCAGAATGGAGATGAAGGGGAGTCGAGCGGCGTGAAGCCGCCTGGCTGAGGCTGCCGTCTTTGCCATTTGCATCAAAGCAAGTATCCCCTCCTGGACTCTGGCGCCTCCGCTGGAGACCACCGCTACCAGTGGGAGCTTCTTCTTGAGGGCATGCTCAAAGGCAAGGGCTACCTTTTCCCCGACAACGCAGCCCATGCTCCCCCCTAAGAAGCTGAAGTCCAATACCACGATGACGGTAAGGGTGCCCTCGATCTGGCAGACTCCCGTGACCACAGCTTCGGTGAGCCCGGTCATCTTTTTAGCATCGAGTATGCGCTTCTTGTAGGATGCCTCCCCCTTGAAAGGGAGGGGGTCAAGCGACGCCAGGGAACGGTTTATCTCCTGGAAGGTTCCTTCATCTGCCAGGGTGGCTATTCTATCGTAGGCGGGGAGCACGTAATTGAATCCACATTCCGGGCATACGCGATAGCGCAGATAAAGCTCAGAGGAGGTAAAGTCCGTGTTGCAGTTGAGGCAACTCTCCAGCAGGCTGATGCTAGGCCTTTTCTCCCTTTTACGCGGACCAAAAATCCGACCAATAATCTCCCTTAGCAATTTACCCCCTCCTTCTATTTCAGCACCTCGCGAGACTTCCCTGGCTCCCCAACGGCGACCACGCCTTGCTCTTCCAGGAGGTCCATGATCCGTGCCGCTCTGGGATAACCGATGCCCAATCGCCGCTGCAGAAAAGAGGTGGAGATACGGCTGTGCTCCCGGGCAAGGCGTTTTGCCTTCTCCAGAAGGGGGTCCTCATCGGTGGCGCCGCCAGCGGTGGTAGTTGCCTTGACGAAGTCCTCCATCATCTGGGGGATATGGACCTCCTGAGGGCGATGGCTAATCCAGAAGCTTACCAGCCTCTCGATGTCAGCCTCAGAGACAAAGCTTCCCTGGAGGCGTTTCGGTTTGGGAGCATCCGGGGGCAAAAAGAGCATGTCTCCTCGTCCCAACAGCTTTTCAGCACCGCCAATATCGAGAATGGTGCGCGAGTCCACCTGGGATGCCACAGCAAAGCTGATGCGGGCGGGAAAATTGGCCTTAATCAGGCCGGTAATGACATCAACAGAGGGGCGCTGGGTGGCCACGATCATATGTATTCCGGTAGCTCGGGCAAGCTGGGCTAAGCGGCAGATATTGCGTTCCGCTTCATCTGCTGCAATGCTCATTAGCTCGGCAAGCTCGTCGATGACGAGGACCAGGTGAGGGAGCGGCTGCGCTACCCTGGGGCTCTTGTTGTAGGCTTCGATGTCGCGTGCTCCCATCGCGGCTAGCCTGTCATAGCGATGCTCCATCTCCTTTGTAAGCCACTTCAGCGTGCCCATTGCTTTCTCACTATCCACGATCACCGGAGAGACCAGGTGGGGGATGCTGTTGAAGTCGACCAGTTCCACCCTTTTTAGATCGATCAGAAGGAGCCTGAGCTGATCAGGGTTGGTATGAAGCAGAAAGGTGGTGATCATCGATTTGATGCAAATGCTCTTGCCACTTCCCGTCTGCCCGGCGATGAGCAGATGGGGCATCCTGGCAAGGTCGGCAACCACCGACTCGCCAGAGACCCCCTTGCCCAAAGCTAGGGGCAGCCTGGCCCTGGCCTTGAGCTTGTGGAAAGCGGCGCTCTCTATGATGCTCCTCAATGTGACTACAGCAGCTATTGAATTGGGCACTTCGATACCCACCATGGCCTTCCCTGGTACCGGAGCCTCGATCTTAATCGAAGGGGCGGCCAGCGCCAGGGCAAGGTCGTTGGCCAGCGATGAGATGCGATCCACTTTGACTCTGGTCTTGGAGACCTCCTCGACCCGCACCCTGATATTACCGTCCTTGTCCTTCTCCTTTATCTCTTTATATTTGCGGTCCCAGCCGGGGTCAACGCCGTATTGGGTAACAGTCGGTCCTACATTCACCTGAACAACCTTAGCCTCAACATTATAGCTTGCCAGGGCTTCCTCAATAAGCCTCGAGCCCCGCTCGGTATCTACCTGGATAGGCTCGACCTCAGGTGTTCTTTCGAGGATGTTGATGGAGGGCAGTGGCCATTTCCCGCTTATTGTCTCGGGTTCTTCGACCCTTTTCTCAGCTACAGGCAGAGTGGCTGTCGCCATTACGGGCACGACTTCGGGCTCAACCACTCTGGTGGCTTCTTCAGGGATTTCATACTCCACTTTCTGCACCGGTACGGCGGCAGGCTTTCGGGGTCGCCGAGGCCTGGGAGTTATGATTCGGCGCAGAGGATGGCGTCGATAAAAGATAAAAGGCCAGATTGCAGCCCGCCACAGGTATTTATGCAGCGGATAGCGGCGATATGCATTGGACAGAGCGGAGGCAATGGATGAAAGGATGCGCCAACTTCCGCGCGGCGCTACTAGAAAGATGCCTAGAAGAACTATACCGGCAAGTCTCAAGCCGCCGAGGGCATTAGGGGCTCCAATAATTGCCCTACCCAGCGTTCCCCCCAGGGCAAAGAAGGCGAGAAGTCCAAAAAGAGCGAGGATAAATGCAATGGCACCCAGCCAGCGGTTCCACCTACGCAGGGCGAGAGCAGAGGCAATATCACCCAGCGACTGGCTCCACCTTCGAAGGAATTCAGGGACTCCTCGTCGGGCCACTATCATTCCCAGAAGCACAATCGCCACCGCCACCACAATAAGCCCTACTCCGAATGTACCAATAAGGGTACCCCAGGCGGCGCTAAAGGCTGAGACAACCGGAGAGCTGAAAGAAAACAGCAGCGCCATAAAGATGATTAAAAGCAAGATCCACCTCACCGGGCGCGAGAAGAAAAAGCCAAAAAAGCGCCTGATGGGGGAAGAACTCCCACTTATGGCTGTACGAGGGGCTCCTCCGGATGTCTTGCGAGGCTTTCCTTTAGCCTTTGCCAACAGTCTCCCCCTAGAACATAGATAGCTGTTCAGGTTTATGCTCTTCCTTAACCTCCTCAACCTCCTCTGCTTGAGATAGGAGGTGAGGTATCTTAAGCATATCCTCTTGAATGGTCTGGCGCAAGCTCTGCTGGTGTAAGGCTGCTGCAGGGTGATACATGGCGAAGTGGATTATTCCATCTTTTTTTCGTGCTGTGCCGTGTACCTTCCCTATGGAACTCCCGGGAAAGAACTGAGCCAGGGAGTAACGACCCAGAGTAACGATCATCTTCGGTCGAATCAGCTCTATCTGGCGGTCAAGCCACTTGCGACACGCTATCATCTCGGACGGTAGCGGGTCGCGGTTTGTCGGGGGACGGCATTTGATTACATTTGCAATATAGACATCATCACGCGTCAGCCCGATGGAGCGGAGCAACTCATCGAGGAAATGACCCGCCGGCCCGACAAAGGGTCTCCCCTGCTGATCCTCGTGCCAACCGGGGGCCTCGCCGATAAACAGGATATCGGCATCCTCAGAGCCCTCGCCAGGCACTACCGTAGTGCGATGCTTCGCCAGTTCACAATCCTCACAGAGTGCTATTTCTTTGTAAAGCTCGCTAAGCGCTGACACTTCGCCTCCCCGTTACCATCATTACTATGCCGACAACGATCAATAAGGCGCCCCAGACATTGCGCAACAAAGCAGCGTCAAGCATATCGGCAAATACACCTCCAAGAAAGCTAAAGACGACTGCTGACGGAATGATCCAAAGCGCCACTCCAAGCCTGATATTTTGCTGCCGGTAGTGAGTAATTGCACCCACCAGTGCCACCACCGTGATCACTGCCAGCGAGACTCCCTGTGCTGTATGTTGCGCTACCCCGATTAACAGAACCATCACCGGAATCAGGATTACACCCCCGCCAATGCCAAGCATGCCAGAAGCTATCCCAGCCACAAGTCCGATCCCAATTCCAATAGCGACATTCATCTTTACACTCTACTAGGTGACTACCATATAGATACCCAAAGCCACCATAAAGGTAGCGAATATCCACCTGAGCTCTCTCGCCGGTACCCTCATCATCAACTTTGCGCCTAGAAAGGCCCCCACAAGCCCACCTAAGGCCAGCCCTAGGAAGAGCATCCAATCCATATGTCCCAGGACGGCATAGGTGATGGTGCCGACGACGGCAATAGGGAAAATCACGGCAAGGGAGGTGCCATGGGCCTTGTGCTGCGACACTCCAAGGAGTCCGACCATGAGTGGTACCAAGATCACACCACCACCCACACCGGTAAGCCCAGCTTGCATTCCAGCGACGGCACCGATCACGATGGAGATAGGAACGACCCGCTTCAAACACTGTCCCACCTTACTCTCGCGAGGATGATAGCATACCACTATAGGTGAGTCAATTTACGAATGTACAGATTTATGTGTGGGAAGCACCCCAAGGCCCTCAGAGAAGAGACCTCTCTGGACCCCCCTTTCCCAACATATTGACAAATATCCTCAACCCTGCTACATTGCCACCCTTCAATAGCCTAAAGAGATGGATACATGAGAGAGGTGATGACTTGGCGAAGGCTTTTACATCCTCTATGACATCCAACTAAGAACGGAATAAGACCAATGGCCCACATAACTCTGGCCCCCCTGTGCTTTTCACACAAAGCATTATCGGTTTCCTCAAGCGCCGGATCACAGGCCTAACGATGGAAGGGGGTGATACATGAAGTCAGTGCAAGAAGGGATTAGTTAAAATTGCTGAGCTAATTAATCTAGGAAGGAGCGAAGAAGTATGGCTGATGACTTGGTTACCATCTTGGCCGATTTGAAGGAAAAAGAGGCTCTGGAAATCGTCCAGAAGCGCCTCGATGCTGGAGATGACCCACTAGGCATTCTCGATGATGCCAGACGGGCTATGGAAACCGTTGGCAAGCGCTTCGAGAACAGCGAGTATTTCATACCAGACCTGGTCTACTCCGGCGAAATCCTCAAGGAGATAACCGATTTAGTCAAGCCCAAACTCACAAAAGCTGCCGAGGTCAAGCGAGTCGGCAAGGTCATCATCGGCACCGTCTCCGGCGACATCCACGACATCGGCAAGAACATCGTCACCTTCATGCTCGACGTCAACGGCTTCGAGGTCTACGACCTGGGGGTCGATGTCCCCCCACAGCAGTTTGTCGATAAGATAAGGGAAACCGATAGCAGCGTTGTTGGATTGAGCGGGTTCCTGACCCTGGCCTTCGACTCGATGAAGGAGACAGTGGAAGCCATTGGAGCGGCAGGCTTGAGAGACAAGGTGAAGGTCATGATCGGCGGTGGCCAGATGAACGAGGACATCAAGAAGTACACCGGGGCTGACGCCTACGGGGCCAATGCCATGGCCGGGGTGTCTCTGGCCAAGCAGTGGATAGGAGGCGGGTAGAGATGGACAAGACGCAAGAAAAGCTCGAAGAGTGGTGCTCAGCGCAGGGGATACAGTTCAAGGATGCCGAGGCTGAAGAGGCCTACAAGAAGCGAACAAGAAGACTGGCTGACGCCATCCAATTGAAAGTGCCTGACAGAGTACCGATAGCTCCACTGGTCACGTTCTTCGGTGCCAACTATGCAGGCATAACCCCCGAAGAGGCGATGTACGACCATGACAAAGCATATGCGGCATACAAGAAGACAGCCCTCGATTTTGAGTGGGACACGGCTTTCAGCCACATGATCGCTTTCTCTGGACGATGGCTCGAAGCCTTTGACTACAAGCAGCTCAAATGGCCCGGCCACGGTGTACCCTCGAATCGCACGTACCAGTTCGTCGAGGGAGAGTACATGAAGGCGGAGGAGTACGACGCCTTCCTCGAAGACCCCTCCGACTTCCTCATAAGGACCTACCTCCCCCGTATAAGCGGGACGCTGGCCCCCCTCCAGATGCTTCCCCCGATAAGAATGGTGCTTCCATACTACCTGGGGCTGATGTTCATGTTTGGAGTAGCCGGTGCAATGGGAACCGCCAGTGCCCTGGAATCTCTTGTCAAGGCGATCGCTGAGTTCGCGAAGTTCTCCGCCAGTACCGCTGCTTTCGGTCAGGAGATGGCCAGCCTCGGTTTCCCATCCATCTTTGGAGGGATGACGCAGGCCCCCTTCGACACCATTGGAGATTCCCTCAGGGGCACGCAGGGGATCATGCTGGACATGTACCGGCAGCCCGACAAGCTTCAGAAGGCTATGGACCTCATCCTGCGCGACGCCATACAGATGGGCGTGATCTCAGCGAGCATATCCCCAAGCCCCACCGTTTTCATACCACTGCACAAAGGACCCATGGGTTTCATGTCCATCGAGCAGTTCAAGACCTTCTACTGGCCCACCCTGCACAAGCTCATGCTGGCGCTCATCGACGAGGGGCTGGTGCCCATGCCGTTTATCGAGGCCGACTACACCGACCGCCTGGAGATAATCTCCGATATACCCAGTGGGAAGGCCATCTACTGGTTCGAGCGTAGCGACATTTTCAAAGCGAAGGAAGTGCTCGGCGACCGGGTGTGCATCAAAGGGAACGTCCCGTCGGCCCTGCTGTGCACCGGTACTCCCGAGGAGGTCAAGGCCTACTGCAAGAAGCTCATCGACGTGGTGGGCAAGGGCGGCGGCCTCATCGTGGACGGAGACATTGGCATAGCCGACGAGGCCAAGCCGGAGAACGTCAGGGCGATGACCGACTTTGTCAAGGAGTATGGCGTGTACCGCTGACAGAGAGGTTCGCAGCAGAGAAGTGTGAGCCGAAACCAATTTTCGGAGAAGGAGGTGCAGTACTATGGTCAATGACTTGGCGAACACGCTGGCCGATTTGAAGGAGAAAGAGGCTCTGGAGATCGTCCAGAAGAGGCTCGACGCCGGAGAAGACCCGCTGGGGATTCTCGACGATGCCAGACGGGCTATGGAGACCGTCGGCAAGCGCTTCGAGAACAGCGAGTACTTCATCCCAGACCTGGTCTACTCCGGCGAGATCTTGAAGGAAATAGCAGAGATGGTGAAGCCAAAGATGACGAAGGACGTCGAAATCAAGCGTCTGGGCAAAATAATCATGGGCACCGTGGCCGGGGACATACACGATATCGGCAAGGACATAGTGGTGTTCATGCTGGATGTGAACGGCTTCGAGGTATTCGACCTCGGTGTGGATGTCCCCGCCCAGGAGTTTGTCAACAAGATACGGGAAACGGACAGCACCGTCGTTGGACTGAGCGGCTTTCTGACCCTGGCCTTCGACTCGATGAAGGAGACCGTTGACGCCATCAAGGCTGCCGGCTTGAGAGACAAGGTGAAGGTCATGATCGGCGGCGGTCAGATAGACGAGGCTGTCCAGAGGCATGCCGGGGCCGATGCGCACGGGGTGAATGCCATGGCTGCGGTATCATTAGCCAAAGAGTGGCTGGGAGGTGCGCAATGACGGACAAGTCACCACAGGAGCTCTATGAGGAACGCTTGAAACGCGTGAATGACGCCATTCAGCTAAAGGTGCCCGACAGGGTCCCCTTCTTCCCGCTCACGCACTTCTATCCCGCGAAGTACGTTGGCATGACCTTCGAAGAGGTCTTCTATGACCACGAGAAATGGTCTGAGGCAAACAAGAGAACCATTATGGACCTGAAGCCCGACCTTTACAGCAACGCATGGATACCCGCTTTCACCGCAGGGCAGGCGTTTGAAGCCGTCGACTTCAAGCAACTCAAGTGGCCTGGCC
>CAZZJX010000016.1:0-10642 GCA_964654845.1 uncultured Dehalococcoidales bacterium | reverse complement strand
TCTGACCACGGTTATTATTTTGGTGAGCATGATATTTTTGGAAAAATGGTGGTAGCGTTAGGAGAAAAGGAGATCGCTGAAACTGCCCCGCTCTACCAGGAGGTGAATAACATACCCCTTCTGATTTATGTGCCCGGGGTTAAACCACATCGCACTAATGCCTTAGTATCTGTTCCCGACTTCACGCCTACAATTCTTGAGCTGGCTGAGGTGAAAGTGCCCGATACCGTCCAGGGCAGCTCCTTTTTGCCAGTAATTAAGGGAGAAAAAGATACTCATCAAGAATTTGTAGTGTCCACAATGCCGTTACAGAATCCGGGTGAGGTCACCCGAGCTGTAGATGGCAAAGAGCGTGAGCTAAAACATTTCCTCCCTGCTACCATTGTTACTGATAGATGGGCGCTTCTCTATACATGGGAAAATGCGCCAATAGAGCTTTATGATATAAAATCTGATCCTTTCCAGGAGAAAAATGTTGCCAGTGACAATAATTCAGTAGTAAAGGATTTGCATAAACGCTACTATGAGTTTTTGAAAAAGACTGGAACTGAGGAGAGTTTATTAAAACCCAGGGCTTCGCTATAGATTTCTCGGAAAAAGGGAATTTGTTTTGAAGGAAGTGTTAGATTATTTGGAGTGCACCCTTGTGATTGGACAGGTAGGGGTCAGTAGAGCCTGGCAGGGTGTCTCATTAGTTACTCGATTCAACACTACCTCCTAGAATTCGCCGGGTGGGCCCAAGTGCTGAATAGCGTCTCTTCACTGCTTTCACAGGTGGCAAACACATCACAATCCTGTCGGGATACCTCACTCAGACACCCAACATTCATCCATACCCTGTCCCGGCCCGGCGGCCTTCCTGATATTCCTGGACTGGACAGCCCGGCTTCAGGAGTTCACCCCATTCCAAGAGCTGCAAGGAAACTCTGCAAGATAGACTGGCCATCCTTGAGCGAACGCAGGTATTTCATCCATGCCCCACTCTTAAATGCCAAGAAATCGAGTGCTTTGCCGTCCCATGTCTCATCACTCACATATCCCCTGTAAACAGGCATTTCACGCATCGCCTCCATAAGCTTCTGAACCCTATGCCCTCTTTCCTCAGAGTCGGGATCGGTTTCAAAAGCGGCTCTAGCTACAATCCTGAGAGCGGCAACTCCATCACGAAGGTTGGTTAAAGTAGTTGTAGAGCACACACCCGGAGTTTCCAAAATTCCACAGCATTCATCAAGCTTGCCTAAGTCACAAGAGTTCCAGAACTCTTCCAGCAATCTGATGGCATGGGCTATATCACCTGCCCCTTCACCACCTTGATTCATGTATCTGGCTGCTTCATCTACAATCTCCGAGGAGTCCAGGGTCGGGTCCCATGCCCACCGAAAGAAAGCATAATCTCCGATGACCTGAATAGGAGGACACATCCTATAGCCAAGTACTCCATCGACCGACAGGTGTTCAACAGTATAACGCATCTCGTCCTGTACAGCACCGAGCTTCGGATACGGTAGCGTAGAGCAAGCGGCTTCAGATGCTCCTTCCGGGTCCATGATAAAGAAGAAGTTATCCACCGGCAGCCCTGCTTCTGAGGCCATGCTCAAGTACTCAGGTGCATCAGGCATTCTTTTCCGCCACACATTAGCTGATGCTTCCAGAAAGCGTGTATTTTCTGGCAGCGAACACATCAATTCGCCCATATCCAGTTGCATGTTATAGCCTAGTGCTTTTGCCGCAGTCTGGAAGTGGCTGGCACCAAATGCCCACCAGGTTATAATACCCTTTGGCACTGCAGAGCGAAAGGCATGAGCAGCTTCTTCAAACGCCTCCTCGAGTATCTGATTGGGCTCCTCAATAAATCGGTCAAGTGTAGTTCCTCCTCCATCAAAACTCATAATCACCATTTCGTCAGCCTGGAAATGGCGGTAGAAGTAGTCATGATACTGCCGGATGCTCTCTCTTGCCTTGTCCCAGGACACAGATGCAAATCCCATAACGTTTCTCACCAATTCTTCGGGATGACACAACGAGTATTCCGTAGGCATCCAGTTATAGGGAACATTTACCGCAGTAGACATCCCCAGCTCTTTGGCATAGGCGAGCGCTTCTTTCAAAGTCTCCCATGTCCGTCGGTTCACAATGGTCGAAGGATGGTCAGGGTGGGACCACTGCTGAGGCCCAGGCATAAGCAGTACATGGTTAGCCCCCAATTCTCGAATGAACTCCAGGTACTCCTTGTATTGTTCAAGAGTAAAAATATCCAGAGACAGGTCTCTCAGCCTCAATGGAGCAAAAGCCCCCAGAGTAGTACCACGGCGATTAAAGCGGGGCTTGCTGGTAAGAGTTTCTCCCACACTTGGAAGATGCCTTCCCGAGCGAAAGCAGGTCGCCAGGTAGTATAAGCTGTTAGCTACCCCGGGCCTTTCTGCCCCTTTGACCAACAGAGAGGTGTTACTCTTTCTTTCGATTTGAAATCCATCACGTCCCAGCTCTTTAGCCGCCTTCGGAGCTAATTCCGTCCGGATATCCCACTGGTCTCGCTGTCGCTTCTCGGTGAGAACTTGCTCCAATCTCTGTTGAGCATGTTTAATCTCTGTGCTGTTGGCTGAACCACTTGATTTATTCATCTTGTCCTCCTTTTTCGCTTTGAGCTAATTAATAGCATGCCCAAATTCAACATCGAAGTGCAACTGCCCTAGAAGCGACTTCAAATGGCGTTCTAAACCCCGGGCACTTCATTGGGCGATTGTTTATCAGCAGCCACTCTATTCGAGCAGTCAGCTCATCTGGGATTTTACCAAAGTCAGTTGCCTTTGACAATGCCTCCTGACAAGCCCGTTAATGTGTTCATTTGTTCCTTTCGGCCATGAGGCATACGGACGAGCAAAATAGCAGTTCACTCCTGTTTGTGCTGTTACATCTTCATGCTCCACAAAAAACCGTATTACTCCTTTCTCATCTCTCTTGGGAAGCTGCTATTTGAATCTTATCAGCACCTCCTCTATCCAGTAGTATTTCTCCCCTGTCGTTAGCCCTCTGAACTCTACCACCTCACTCCCCTCCAGAGATTGCCTTGCTTGTTCTACCGTATGTAATTTCCCGCCGTTCATGGTCAGTTGCATGTCCCAATCATAAGCGAGTTACCTTAATCTCTCAGGCTCACCTCATCTCATAAATCAATACCCTCTCCATGCTCATATCATATTGTACGATACTAGCCCTTGACGATGCTGCTCTAATTCAGATAGATTAGGCTGTAACCCAGAGTGGAAATCGCAGGCAGCAGGTATTTTTCAGAGACGAAGATTATAAGGTATATATAGATCTGATGTGGGAATGGTGCACGAAGTGTAAAACAGAGCATAGGAAATGAGTATGGTGTCCCCGGAAAGTAGAAAGTCGGAGGTGAACATGACAAACAACGCTTTGAGGATAAACCTAACCGACAATGTTATCATTGCGCTACAGGCTCTAAAAAAAGGTGATATGGCAATAGTGGAGAATAGGAAGATCTTCGAGGTGATGGAAGATATACAGGCGGGACATAAGATAGCCCTGGAAAGTATTGCCGCAGGCGAAAAGGTCTATCGCTACGGCGAGCCTATCGTAGAGGCAACTCGAACAATAAACCGCGGTGAATGGGTACACGTCCACAACACCCGCCCTGTTCCGAGTGATATAACCGTCTAATAGTCAGGAGGTGTGTATGGAGTTCAATGGATATGCGCGCGAACATGGTGGTTATGGAATCAGGAATCATGTCCTGGTCATTTGTTCGGTCAACTGCGCCAGTGGGGTTGTGCAGGCGATTAACCGCTCGCTCCCGGAAGTAGTACCCGTAATCAATGGCTACGGCTGTGGTTCTTTTGGAAATGATACTGTGGTTATGCTACGCACTCTGGCGGGAATTGCGAACAATCCGAACGTCGCCGCAGTACTAGTTATCGGGTTGGGATGTGAAGGTTTGGGAGCAGAACACCTGGCAAACTCCATCAACGGAAAACCTGTTGAACGTCTTGTTATTCAGCGAGATGGTGGAAGCGCCGCCACCACAAAGAGAGGTATCGAAATCGCCGGGCGTTTCCTGTCACTGGCCCGGGTACAGAAAAGAGTGCCTGTTCCTATTACGAAACTGGTGGTGGGGCTGGAGTGTGGCGGTTCAGATGCTTTTTCCGGGATTACCGCTAACCCGGCTGTCGGTGCGGCCGCTGACCTTCTTGTTGAAGCAGGCGCAACCACTATCCTCGCCGAAACTACTGAAATGATCGGCACGGCACACATACTTAAACGGAGGGCAGCCACTCCTGAACTCGGTGAACAAATTGAGAAACTTGTCAATAACCAGGAAAAGAAAGTACGCCACGCTCTTGGCGAATGGGCTGGAATGATGATAGCGCCGGGTAACATAGAAGGCGGGCTTTCGTCCATCACCGAGAAATCACTCGGCTGCATCGAAAAGGGAGGCACGACGCCTATCAATGAAATCGTAGACTATGCCCGTCGACCTGTACAACACGGGTTGGTGATTATGGACACGCCTGGCTATGACATCGACTCGATGGCGGGACTTGCCGCAGGTGGTGCCCACATAATACTGTTTACTACGGGGCGGGGAACTCCGGCAGGATTCCCGGCAGTTCCTGTTATCAAGGTCTGCAGCAACTCTACCACGTTCAAGAATATGCTTGGCGATATAGATGTTGATGCCGGCACTATCATTGAAGAAGACAAATCTATTGAGCAGGTCGGGCAAGAAATCTACAAACTGATGATAAGGGTGGCTAATGGTGAACTCACCTGCGCCGAGAAGAACCTTTCCATCCCGTTCAATTACCTGAAAGAAGGACCAACTTTCTAACAGGTCGTGATGTGCCCCCATAAAGGATACCACTTCCTAAGTTAGTGTTGCTGGTATTCTAGCCTCAGGCGCAGGTGGCCGATAGTTCAGAGAGCTATGAGTATGAAAGCCCAAAGACAGGGTAAATGCTATGGATGTTGTAGTGTTCGCAACTCGGTATATGTTCCTTTACACTTTTCTATACTCTTCCCGAAATTCCAGCACCATACCACCTGGATTGACATCAAAATAGCACCAGCGCTCCCCTTTGTAAGTGGCTTCGATTAACATCTTATGGCCTTGTGTCTTAAATATTGACACCATCTCATCATAATTAGATACCCCCCAAGCTATGTGGTGTATCCCCTCCCCTTTATTCTTGATGAAATCATAATATAGTGAATCTTGGTCTAAAGGCTGAATTAACTCAATCATTAGGGTCCCGAACTTAACAAATACAACCTTCATTGTAAATGGCTTTCCGGTAAATGGTCTTCCATCAACTAGTTCATTAGTGGGTGAATAAACAAAGACTTCTGGTGTGCCGATGTTCCATATCGAAGATATTAGTTCGGTAGTCTTTTCAGCATCTTTGACCACAATGCCCAGATGGGCGAGATTGGAGAGAGAGATGTTCCCATTGCCTAATTTCATGTTTATATCCTCCTTTTTCACTCTTGGTTTTCGTGCTGAGTTACGCATTGAAAATGGCTTAATGATGTCTTCCATGAATCCCAATATACTTTCTTTAAAGAACCTAAACTAAATCATTGCATTCTTTCGCTTATTTCTTCGGGTTTGGACACTCCATATTCAGTTATAATACCAGTGATATATTGTGCAGGAGTCACATCAAAGGCTGGATTGCGAGCATGAGCTTCTTTGTGTGCAATTCGCACGCTGGTTACGATCCCCTTGTCCGTCACCCCTATTGCACCAAGCACTTCCTCCTCGCTACGCTCTTCAATAGGAATCCGATCACCTGAAGGGCATTTTAGATCAATTGTCGTAGAAGGAGCCGCGATATAAAAGGGTATGTCATTTTCGTGTGCGATTACTGCCTTTTCGTAAGTTCCAATCTTGTTAGCGGTATCACCGTTTGCCGCAATTCTATCAGCTCCGGTGATAGCGAAGTCTACATCACCTCTATGCATGAAATAACCAGCTGCATTATCGGCGATGACCGCATAGTCAATCCCCTCTTGATCTAATTCCCAAGCTGTAAGTATTGTCCCTTGGCAACGTGGTCGTGTTTCATCGCAGAAAACAAACACATTCTTACCCTGTCTTTTTGCCATGTAGATAGGCGCCAGTGCGGATCCCCAATCGGCAAAAGCCAGCCAGCCGGCATTACAGTGAGTCAGGATCCTAGCACCATTCTTAATTAGTTTGGCGCCATGACACCCAATCGCTTCACACTGCGCCACATCTGCATCGGCAATCCCCTGCGCCACTTCTTGAGCCACGCGCCGTGCCTCTTTCATATTAGGCGCGTCTCTCATCGCGTCATCGACTTTTTTCACGGCGTAGAATAGGTTCTGCGCCGTAGGGCGGGTTTTCTGTAATCGGAGTGTGCCATCAGCCACATAATCCCAGAAACCTTGTTCCGGCGCCTCCCGCGCGACCTGAGCCATACCATAAGCTGCAGCAACACCGATAGCACCAGCGCCACGAACCACCATTGAGGTAATTGCTTCTGCTACCGCGCGATGGTCTGGTAATTTCACGATCTCAAAGGCATGTGGAAGCAGCAACTGGTTGATCATCTTAACTGCGCCGTCTTCCATCCAGACAGTGCGGTATGGTTTCCCATTGACTTGCATCTTACCTCTCCTTACTGGTACAACTGACGATCGAGTTTATCAGGTCTTCCACGTTGGTGAAATTGGTTCTTTGCGTAACCCATTGTGCACCTATCTGCAGAGCCATCAACTCGACAGCCGCTCTTTTTTGTGGGTCAGTAATGCCTTCAATATCTTCTACGTGGGCAATTCCCAGTATCCGACGCATCATCTTACATCCGCCGTATCCGGCAGTATCCTGTAACAGTTGCCTCATATACCTGCCGCGATACTCGGTAAAAGCCTGCTCCCCACCGGGGAAATCCCAGTAACTTGGTGGGCATAGCTCTCCTCGGTTATTGGTGCGCCACAAATCATCGAATTTCCTTGCGAACTCGTTCCATGTTCCTCTGATTAGCTCTATAAGGTAAGTCTGATACTCTTTTCGTTCCGAGGGATTGGATGTTCGTGCAAAATGTGAGCAGTAATTTAACGCCAGATTGCTTAGTACTGCGCCGACATCGAAGCCAATTGGTCCATAAAAGGCAAATTCCGGGTCAATAACCCTAGTGTCGCTCTCGTTAATCATGATACTGCCAGTATGGAGGTCACCGTGAATAATCGACTGACCGTGCGTCATGAATCCCTCCTTCATCTCTGCAATAGCTACCTTGAGAAGGGAATCACTGCGTAGCGCTGTAACTTCCGGGTCGATAACACGGTTCCATTTGTTCTCCGGAGATTCTTTATAAGGATTCGTGAAGACAAAATCCTCAGTTATCTTGCATAACTCAGGGTTAATAAATTCCCCCTGCAATTTCTTTTTCTCGGCTCCCGTAAGGTACAAGTCGGATGTCTTAAAGAGGGTTTCTGCCATGAAGGTCGAAATGTGGTCGACAAAAAGCGGGAAACGCTTCCGCTTAATCAATTCCTTGCGCATAATGATGTGCTCGCCAAGGTATTCCATCACTACCAGCGACATTTCAAGGTCGATGTGATAAATTGCGGGAACAAGGCCGGGGGCCAACTGGTTATGAAGCGTGAGTGCCTGACTTTCAAATCTCATTCTTTCTCTTCCCAAAGGCCAAGACTCGCCGGCAATTCTCAAGTAAGGGATAGCCTGTTTGACCACCACGCTTCTGGAATCATTACCTACAACGAAGACTAGATTAAGATTGCCATCTCCTACTTCACGTGCTGTTATGGATTCCTTTGATCCAAACATTTTCCTCACCGAAGGGATACCAAGAACATAATCAACTACACTCTTGTTATCAAGCATCCTATAACTCATTTATCACCTTCGATGTTGCTTCTGTGGTTCAATTATTGCCTTGCATAGAATTTTGACCGTCAGCGACAAGCCCGAAACCTTTGCTTGCTTCTGCCAAACCAAAATGGCGTGTAATCAGTTGTGTTATCGGGATAGTCTTGGCTCCTGTCAGATCCAGGGCAGTCTGATAATCACCGGGACCACCACTGTAGGATGTGGTAAGTGTAATTTCTATGCGCCAGAATAGATCATTCATTGGAATCGGAGTAGTGGAGCCAATGTCTGTGGTTGCAAATAAGGATCGGAGCTGGTTTTTCCTCTATCCGCACATCATGGGTGTTGTGCCACATAGCAACTTTCGTGCTGGGTCTCCTTATAACTACGGTCATTACTTCTTGAGCTTCTGCCCCTTTTCCTTATCGTATATCTCCTGAGCTTTCTTAGGATTAGCATTTCCATGAATGATGGCGCGAATTGCTTTGATCATCGCTACCGGGAAGGCATTTTGCCAGATATTTCTTCCTAGATTTACACCAATGGCCCCATTCTGTATACCATCGTAAACAAAATCAAATACTTCAAGTTCAGTATCTACTCGGGGGCCACCAGCCATAATTACAGGCACCGGGCAGCCTTTAGTTACTTTTTCAAAGTCTTCACACCAGTAGGTTTTTACGACTCGCGCACCTAGTTCAGCAGCGATACGAGAAGCAAGAGCAAGATAACGCGCGTCTCGTTTCTCAAGTTCTTTCCCAACAGCGGTAACCGCCATTACTGGTATACCATACCTCTCTCCCTCATTCACAAGTGTTGCTAGATTCAATAATGATTCCTTCTCGTAATCAGTGCCAACAAAAATCGAAAGACCAACTGCAGAAACATTCAAGCGAATAGCCTCTTCCATAGCAACGGCAATTCCTTCATTCGCCAGGTCTTTCCCCACCATAGTGGCGCCCCCAGACACTCTAAGAATAACCGGCTTGGTATTATCTGGATCTACTGAATGCCGTAAAACCCCTCTTGTGATGAATAAAGCATCAGAATAAGGCAATAAAGGCTCAATTGTTTTGCGTGGTTCCTCTAGATTTCTGGTTGGTCCTTGAAAATAGCCATGATCAACCGGCATTATCAATGTATGCCTGTCCTTTTGTATTATCTGTGATAAACGATTTGCCATTCCCCATTCCATCATGTAATTCTCCTTTCAATTAATAATTATTGTAATGGTTCATAGACCCATAGCTGACATCTCGCTCCAAGTGGGAGTAGTAATGGGGCGTATAGACCTATATAAAGCTTACCCTGATATGTAGCCAGTGAACCCACACCCCATATGCGTCCACTAATGAAGTCTGCATTTTTAATTTCCGTCCAATCGACTCCATCTTCGGATGCAAGAAGTTTACCCTCCCGAAGGTCTGAACCCAAAATACCGAATTGGGACCCAATACATCCGACGTAAATGCGGTCATCTAATACGGCCATGGAAAAGATAGTTTGATTCCTGGGAGAACCAGAACCGCCGGTCATTACCTTCTCCCAGGTCCATGGAAGCTCGCCCTGCATATCGCCTCTCCATACCTGGCAACCGTTGGGATTCCAGGCACCAGCATACATATATCTGCCAAATACAGTAATTGCCCCAGTGTTATTATTTTCTACTTCTCCAAAGCCATCAATATTGACTTGCTCCCATGTGATCTTTCCTTCTCCTCCGGCAGTTCTATAAATAGCAGTTCCCATACTAGGGGTCCTGGCCACTTCGGTACCTAAATATAAATAGCCTTCGTGAACATACATTGTTGTCGAATCGCTATTATCAGGGCGGTTGAAGCTTTTCGGTGCACACATCTCCCAATCATCGGGGTCTCCAGTTTTACTTCTCCACATCTCTGTTCCCTCGGAGGGATTAAAGGCGCCAAAATATATGTAACCATCAAATACTATGCCAGATGTGAAGGCGTTATTATTCAGGTTACCAAAGCCGTCCAAGGTCACTGGCTCCCATTCTATGTCATTGACATCTCCAGCTTTGGCATTGGCGCGAAACAGGCGTGCACCAAGCGACGGTGTAAGAAGCTGCCATGTCCCTGCATAGAGGGCATCGTTGAACCATACAAGAGAGAGTACGACTGTGTTGGCACTATTTCCAACAATACCATGTGCAGATATCAATTCCCAGTCTTCACCATCTGTGCTCCTGTATATGGTAGCACCGAGGGTTGGGTTGCTAATAGCTAGAAACACATAATTTCCGGCATTAAGTATAGCGGTAATACCCAGATTATCAACAGCACCAAAACCGTCCGTATTTATGGCCCTAAGCTCTTTCACTGTTACTCCTTCTTTACTTTGCCTGCCATTCCTGGTCAGGCTATTTATCGATATATGTTAACCGGTCTTTCCCGAGCGTCACTAAGTCTCTCCTTGGGGCTTTTTAATACTTCTAAATTCCTAACTCGTAGAGCCTCCTCCCCTGTACACACATATACAGAACTCACTAAATAGTCAATTGCAGAAGTACTCATAATTCTCCCTCCCCTAGTGAGAGGGACTTAGAGATTGGGGAATTCTAGAGGGGGGTTTCACTAGCACCTTTCCTGATTCACTCGCGACCTCTTTCTACTGAGAGAAATTCCATACGACTTCATGCGCCTAACTATAGATTACCGTTACGATATACGTTACCTCAATACCTTGTGCTGGCTGACCACATAGGTAACACTGGGCTGTGGATTTTAGCAAGTTCCCTTTCAA
>CAZZJX010000015.1:0-11132 GCA_964654845.1 uncultured Dehalococcoidales bacterium | reverse complement strand
GAACCCCCGTTCAATGAACCTTTAACTGTCCATGTACTCTTGGTATTCGCACTCTATAACCAAGCTTGGTTCATGGGAGCCCTATTCTTGATTTCGGGGTATTTCACCCCCGGCTCTTTCGACCGTAAAGGACTAGGTTCCTTCCTCAAGGATCGGTTACTTCGCCTCGGTATTCCCCTCGTAATATTCTACTTCGTTCTCAACCCTATCTCATCAATCGGCACTTGGTATATGCCGGCTTATTTGACCGGGATTACAACTCAGCTAACATGGCAGGACTATCCGCACCTCCTTGGCTTGGGGCCTATGTGGTTTTTGGCAATGTTGCTCATATTTGACTTTGGTTATGCTGTATGGCGAAGGCTAGCCAAGAAACATGTACCAGAGATTATGAGTAAATTTTCACCACTTAGCTATTGCCGTATTATAAGCTTGACTCTGACTTTGGTTGCAGTAACTTACCTGGTACGCATCGTTGTCCCGCAGGGTAAAATTGTTGGCGGATATCCCACTCTTTCCTACCTTCCGCAGTACGTCAGTTTTTTCGTAATAGGCACTATAGCCTACCGGCGTAACTGGCTACAAACTTTGTCTAGCTCCAAGGGTGTAATATGCTTTGCAATAGCAGTAATAGCATCCATATTCTTGTTCCCGCTGGCATTTAGCGGCCAGATGTTTTCATTAGAGTTTACTGAGGCATTCGCCAATTTTGCGGGCAATGGGCACTGGCAGTCTGCGGTATATGCGCTCTGGGATTCCACCTTTGCAGTTGGAATGTGCCTGGGCTTGATTGTGCTCTTTCGCCATTTCTTCAAGGTAGGCGGAATGCTTGGCAGGTTCCTGTCTCAACATAGCTATACCGTATATGTTATCCATATTCCAATCGTAGTTTTTATCGCGGTAGCTTTTAATGGAATAGAACTACATAACTTGCTTAAGTTCGGCATAGTGGTGGTAGTTGCGGTACCAGCGTGTTTTGCAGTTGCATACCTTGTTCGCAAAATACCTTTCGCATCGAGGATATTATAATTATTGGTTTTCAAGAATTGCACTTTATTTAACATTACTGCGGGGAAAATGGTACCTAGTAATTCTTTTTAAGCTACATTTTTAACGTTTTTTGGTGGAACAATCAGGATTTTGATGTGTTAGGTCATTCGCACCAGTCGTTCCCCATGTCTGGGAGTATTTATCTTTCAGATATTACTTTTATTAGTATCTTAGGGCAATAGAAGAATAAAACTACTAGATTGCAAGATCAAAAGAGGTGGAAAAAGTTCTACCTATTGATACGTCAGCTCCACCAAAGTGGACGATACCGAGAACTCGCCGCCGTACACCCCATTCAATGTGGCCAGTTAGAGTCTTTTCAGCGACTTTCAGTTGGCCGTCCGCGACTAATCGTACTGCAGTCCACAAACCAGGCTGAGTCCCAACACGAGCACACCGTGGAAACTCTGAGAGTAAGGGGATCACCCGCGTTCATTCAACCTGTCCCTCAGATTCGTGTACCTTTGACGGACTCTGTTGTTCCTAACGGCCATGGCTATTGCGCGCCTGCTTCCAACCAGCGCCACGATTCGTTTGCCACGCGTTATCGCAGTGTACAGAAGATTGCGTTGCAACATCACGTGGTGCTGAGAGAGAAGGGGAATGACGATGGCAGGGTACTCGCTGCCCTGTGATTTATGGATCAAGATAGCATAGGCGAGCACCAACTCATCGAGTTCGCTCCACTCGTAGTCAACCACCCGACCGTCATATGCGACTTGCAGCTTCTGTTCCGTGGGGTCGATACCGACAATCTTTCCGATATCTCCATTGAAGGTCTCCTTCATGTAGTTGTTCTTGGTCTGCATTATCTTGTCGTTGACCTGCAGCAACCTTCCTCGGCGGACCAATCCTTTGCCATTCGCGTTCAGGATACTCTGCAGTTCGGCGTTGAGATTGGCAACACCAACGGTACTTCGATGAATCGGAGTCATTACCTGTGGATATCATCGAAGGGATCCAAATGGAAAGCACGAGGGAGTCTACGATTGACCAGTTCTCGGATCAGGCTGACAACCTTCTCGGGTTCCTCCGCTCCAGTGAATTACCCTTAAAGGGATTGACTGAGATGGCGGAAGGGTATAGGATATGGCCAGATCGAATTGCCATCAGTTATGGGACGCAGCCTTTGACAGTTATAAGCCAGCCTTTTATCATTAGCTTACTACGCAATGTTTATACGATATTTAACCCAGCCTGAAGTGTCAGTCCTGACATTCGAATGTATATACATGTACTGGTAAGAAGCGACCTGCACAAATAATTTAGCATGACGTTTATTCCCCATCCCTATTCAATAGTGAAAGGAACAAGCGATGAGTAAAGAAGTTGACACTTCTGCTTGGGACGGACTTAATGGCCACGATGATGCAAGTCAAATAGATGATACGATAAGGCTGCTGGAACTTGTAGAAAAAGACTATCAAGGGACCAGGAAGCAACTTGAAAATCTGGGTCGTACTCTGGCTGAAAGAGAAACCCTGGTCAGCCAGAGAATTCAAAGTGCCAGAATAGCTTCCGGGAATAATTCCTGCCTGTGTTTAATGTCTTATCAGTCCAGAACCATGGGCAATCAATTAGGAACAGCAATTCTCGGCATGATCGAGAAAGACCGCACACTACCCAGATTAATGCGACTAGAGATACATTGCCTGGATGGATTTCAGGTTAGTGCCGACGGAGTCAGAGTGGAGCGTTGGGAAAGTATCAAAGCTAAATCCCTTTTCCAGTATATAATGACCAAGCCACGGAAGTCTGTGTCCAAGGAAGTGCTTATGGAGGCTTTGTGGCCTGACTGCGATCCTAAAGTATCCAGCAACAATTTAAAGGCGGCGATGCACGGTCTACGGCAAACATTCAGCAATCTCTTTAATATGGAGCAGAGCTTTCCGTACGTTGTTTTTACTCAGGGAACTTATCAGATAAATCCCGAGATACTATTGTGGCTCGATGTGAAACAGTTCGAGTTGCATTGGGAAAAAGGCCGGCGCTTACAGATCGAAGGGAAACAGAATGAAGCAATGCAAGAGTTTAAACTGGCTGAGGAACTATATAAGGATGATTATCTTGCGGATGATCCATATGAAGAATGGACATTACTACGCCGGGAGGCATTGCAGGATATTTACCTGAATATTTTAGGCAGACTAGCCGATAACTATTTAAACAGCATCGATTATGATAATTGTATAATCTACTGTTTAAGGATTCTAGATAAAGATCCTTGCAGAGAGGACGCATATCAGCGGATAATGCGCTGTTACAGTCGATCCGGATTACGCAATCGGGCTCTTAAATGGCATGGAATCTGCCAAAAAGCAATTAAGGCAGACCTCGATACAGAACCCGACCACGAAACAACTCGATTATACCAACAGTTATTAAACAACGAATCCATATAGACATTGTTCCCGGTGTCTGTAGCGATTACACTTTTCCTCATTCACAAATGCTCAATTCTCTCCATTTTACCTACCCCATTTCTATCGGATTTCCCGTAAAAACCAGAAATTAACCCAAAATTAACCGCGCATTCACCGCCACCATTTATCATTATGGCGGTCGTTCCGAGATATATTTCTCAGAGAATAATGGCTGTGGTACTATTTCCATTTCCCGTGGAAGGAGAAATGGGCGTTAGTGTTATGAGTAATTTTATGCCACCTGTAAAACCACTGAACCAGGATAATAAGTAAAATGAACCGCAGCGAAACGATGAAGGCTGAAACAAACCACACCTTTAAGGATGGATTGGAGCATATATTCACCGAGCTTCAGAGGATTGAATTAAAGATACTTTCAGGAGTGAAAAGAACTGATATAGGAAAGGATCGGACCGGTAAAGACACCTTTCCCGGACCATATACCATTAAAGCGGAAAACAGTAGTGTCACAGAATCACTAATATTCGATGCATTCGACCATTCAGAAAACGATCCCGAAATGCGTAATATTCTCCGGTCACTCGTTAAACTGGAGTCCGATATCTCTCAGAAGAAACGGGATAGTCAACGTGCCGGTGTCTACCTTCCTTTGTGCGAACTGCAACGATTGTTCAACTTATCTGCTTTTGACATTGATGTTATCCTGATGTGCCTTTTACCAGAATTAGACCCCCGCTTTGAAAAATATTATGCGTATTTACAGGATGATATCACAAGGAAAATGCCCACGGTAAACATGATTGTCAGGTTACTATGTGTACGTCTTGAGGATACACTCGATGCAAAAAAATCATTTGACCCAGATGCACCGCTGATAACGAACAATCTTGTCCATATATATAAAAGCACTGTTCAGAATTCCACTGCAGCGGCGGCGAAATTCGTTCAGATTGACGAGCGTATTGTTGATTATCTTACCGAACGAAACAGAATTGACTATCATTTACAGTCATTCACACATATATATCAACCAACGGCCAAGTTACAGGACCTGGTTATACCCCAGTACCTTATGGAACGGTTGTTAAAATTTATCAGCCGCAATAAAGAAACAGCACCTGCTTACTGTTTCCATGGAACAAATGGTATGGGAAAACGAACAACTGCTGAAGCGATCTGCTGCGAATCAGGAATGCCTTTACTTCATATAGATGTAAAACGCATGCTGGCTGCCGATATACCGGTAGACCAAGCTATTCCCCTTATCTTCAGGGAAGGGCGATTACAGAATGCTGCCATTTATCTGAACAGGAGCGACCTTCTTTTTAAAAACGGTGATACAGATGTACATAATGCAGGCTACGATACACTCCTGTCCGAGTTGGCTAACTACCCTCATCTGAGCTTTCTGAGCAGCGAAAACAAAATGGAGCTGATGCGCCACCCCCGCAATAAATTACTGGTCAATATAGAATTTACTATGCCCAATCACAGTGCACGGAAACAGCTCTGGCAGAGACAGTGTCGGGATACTTTGCCAATAGCGGATGATGTTGATTTCGATGACCTTGCGAATAAATTCCGCCTTACCGCAGGCCAAATTGCCGAAGCTCTGTCTTCGGCCCGCAGCGCGGCCATGTGGAGAGATCCCGAGAATGGACTTATTACCAGTAACGATTTGTACCTGGTATGCCGCCAGAAATCACGGCAAAGACTGAATACACTGACCAACCAGGCAGTTACACAGTATAACTGGGATGATATTATCCTGCCCAAAGACCAGAAGGAACAGCTTATAGAAATCTGCAACCAGGTTAAATACCGACATGTCGTGTACAACGACTGGGGTTTCGGGAAGAAACTTGTTCGGGGGGAAGGATTGAACGTACTTTTTGCCGGTCCTTCAGGTACCGGCAAAACCATGGCTGCTGAGATTATGGGAAACGAACTGGGTATAGACGTGTATAAAATCGACCTGTCAAATATTGTAAGCAAGTATATCGGCGAGACAGAGAAGAACCTCGACCGTATCTTCCGCGAGGGAACAACGGCGAATGCCATTATCTTCTTCGACGAGGCTGATTCACTTTTCGGGAAACGTTCTGAAGTACGTGACTCCCACGACCGATATGCAAATATTGAGATATCATATCTGCTCCAAAAAATGGAGGACTATGATGGAGTGATTATACTGGCGACAAACCTCCGGAAGAATATGGACGAGGCTTTTACCCGCCGAATGCACTTTGCCGTGGAATTCCCAATGCCGGAAGAGCCTGACCGTTACCGTATATGGGCGAGTATGTTCCCGGAGAAGGCGCCCCTTGGACAGGATTTAGACCTTTCTTTTTTAGCCCGTCAATTCTCTATAACTGGCGGCAATATAAGGAATATTGTCGTAGCCTCTGCCTTTCTTGCGGCACAGGACGGCGGTTTAATCACTATGGAGAATGTTATCCGGGCAATGAAACGAGAATATCAGAAAATGGGCAAACTATGTACGGAAAACGATTTTACAGAATACTTCGATCTGGTGAAGAGATAAAGCTATTTAATGTTACTTCTCATTAAGAAAATAGAAACAGAGAGATTAAATGATAAGCGATCTTGATGAGACAATAAAACAACTATTGACAAAAAAAGGTGCAATTGATGCGGCTGAGATAGATATTAATTTCGAGACACCGGACCGGGAGTGGTCTGCATCTATTTCTAAACCGACGATTAATATATATCTCTATGACATCAGGGAGAATCACAAGCTGCGTAGCACCGAATGGGCAATTACGAAAGATGAGAATGGAAATGCTACAAAGAAAAAAAACGCCAGTCGGATAGATATTGCTTACTTAATAACCGTATGGACTAATGATATTATGGATGAGCATCGGCTGCTATGGCACGTGCTATTTACTCTGTTTCGCTATCATGAGCTACCGGAAGAGTTGCTATCCGAAGAGTTGTTACGTGCGAAATATCCCATCAAGACTACTACCGCGCAACCGGACGGACTCTTCAATAATCCCGCTGATTTCTGGTCGGCCCTGGACAATGAGATTAAACCATCCATCTACTATGTTGTTACCTTACCTCTCGATACCGATATGGCATTTACGGCTCCTATGGTCAAGACGAAGGTACTCAAAATCACACCACCTGATACGGATGGCGAGAGTCTTATACAAATCACCGGCAGGGTACATGAAGTCGGAAAACCACTGCAGGGGATAACCGACGCCAGGGTAATTGCCAAAGAAGCCAGAATGACTGCGGTAACCGATAGTGAGGGATACTATTTCTTTCCAAAGCTTGACGCCGGAAAACATACTTTCCAGGTCCTGATGCCAGGCAAAGACGCTGTTGAGACTGTCATAAACGTACCTGGTAATAACTACAACCTGGAAGTATAAAATGCATGATATTGACCTTGAAGGAGGTGGTGTATGAAGTAACTGAGGGTATTAACGGGTAGAGTTGTTCTTGAGGTGCCGTAAGGGACAACCAGCAACCCGGTACGGCACAAGTATTCAAAGAAAGGAGACAATACTATGTCACCAGAATATCTTTCACCTGGTGTATATGTCGAAGAGGTGGACAAAGGTACCAAACCTATTGAGGGTGCCGGGACCGCCTGTGCGGCCTTTGTTGGATTTGCCGAACAAGGACCGGTCAATCAGCCTACCTTTGTTCCAAATTTCACGGAGTTCGTTAACACGTTCGGCGGTTTTACAAAAGGGGGTTATCTGGCCCCGGCGGTCTACGGCTACTTCCAGAATGGAGGGGGGCGCTGCTATGTTACCCGGCTTCCGGGAGGCGAAGGAGAAGCAGATGAGCCGAAGGCAATCGCCGCCCTGCCCAGCGCAGTAAAACCATCTATGGAGAGCCTAACAATTACCGCCCTGGAGGCCGGACCCACAGGAAATGAAATTTCTATCGAGGTAGCCAAACCCGGTGGTGAGGGAGTACCCGAGGACCAGTTCAACTTAATCGTCCGTCGAGGTGGTACCGAAGAGACATTCGAGAACCTCAGCTTCAGCAAAGGGAAGGCAGCACGTAATGTTGTGGATATCGTTAATAAGGAGTCCAAGCTAATCCGGGTAGCCGTTAAGGAATCTGATCTCAGTATGGCAGAACGAGTACCGAGCCCCGGGAAGTACTCACTCGCAGTCGGCGAAAGTACATCAACTGCTCTGGTACCGGTTTCCAGCGACGTTATCGTCGGCGATGCCGCTGAGCGCAGTGGACTCTCGGGCTTTGAAGTGGCCGATGATGTCACCATGCTCTGCATTCCCGACCTGATGGCGCTATATCAAGCGGATGCCATTTCAATGGACGGAGTAAAAGCAGTCCAACTGGCAATGATCGCCCACTGTGAACAAATGAAAGACCGTTTTGCCATCCTGGATTGTCCCCCGGGACTGAACCCCCAGCAGATGAAGGCATGGCGTGCGGACGAAGCGGGCTATGACACAAAGTACGGTGCCGTCTACTATCCCTGGATAAGGATAGCCAATCCCTGGGGTAACGGTGACAGCGTGTTAGTACCACCGAGCGGATACATGGCCGGTGTTTATGCTCGTAGTGACACCGAGCGTGGTGTTCACAAGGCACCAGCCAATGAAGTGATACGGGGTGTCATGGGTCTGGAGATGCAAATCACCAAGAGCGAACAGGATATCCTCAATCCTATCGGTGTCAACTGCATTCGCGCCTTCTCCGGTCGCGGGATTCGGGTCTGGGGAGCGAGGACACTTTCCAGTGATGCGTCATGGCGATACATCAATGTAAGACGACTGTTTAACTTCGTTGAGAAGTCTATCGAGATGGGCACGCAATGGATAGTCTTCGAGCCTAATGATGCGGACCTGTGGGCACGTATCCGACGAGATATTACGGCTTTCCTGACAAATGTATGGCGGACCGGAGCTCTGTTCGGCGCAGCTCCCTCGGAGGCGTTCTATGTCAAGTGCGATGCAGAGAACAACCCGCCTGACGTGCGTGATCTGGGACAGGTAATCATAGAAATCGGTATGGCACCGGTAAAGCCAGCCGAGTTCGTTATCTTCCGTATAAGCCAGTGGGCTGCCGGCTCAGATACATCTGAATAATAAATGACATACCATAACAAGGAGGGAAATAATAATGGCTATTGCTAATGAAGAGGCTGTCCGAGAAGATCCATTAGTAAGTTTTCACTTCATGATTGACGTTCAAGGCGAAATTACCGGCTACTTTGCCGAGGTCAGCGGCCTGGGGTCAGAAAGTGAAATCATCGAACAGAAAGTAGTAAATGAAAAAGGCATAGAAATAGTTAAGAAAATCCCCGGCCGGCTGAAGTGGGGTGATATCACCCTGAAACGCGGCATTACGTCCAATCTTGATATGTGGACCTGGCGCCAAAAAGTCGAGCAAGGAAAAGTCAGCGAAGCGCGTAAGAACGGGTCCATCGTCATGTTCGACCAGGAACTTGCCGAGAAAGCACGCTGGAACTTTATAAACGGATGGCCGACCAAAATATCCGGGCCGGCACCTAAAGCCGACGGCAACGAAATAGGTGTCGAAGAACTGACAATCGCCCATGAACTCATAACACGTGTAACCTAGGAGGTATAAGAAATGACGCTACAAACTGAATTCGCGTTTACCCTGCCGAGGGGATATATCGACGGTGACGGCAATCTGCACAAGCAGGGTACGATGCGACTGGCGACGGCCATGGACGAGATTGGTCCTCTCCGTGACCTCCGTGTGAAGGCGAACCAAGCATACCTGGCAGTTCCACTACTAGCACGTGTAACAACCAAGTTGGGTAGTCTGGCTGATATTACGACGGGGGTCATAGAAAACCTGTTCTCGGCAGACTTCGCCTATCTACAGAGTTTTTATACCCAGATAAATGAAAACGGGACGGCTAAAATTCCAACAATCTGTCCCGAGTGTAATCATGAATTCGAGGTGGACATCGGCCCGGGGGGATAGTGAGCTACCCCCTCGATCAATTGCATGAGGAGGTAGCTTACATCGCCTACCATTTCCACTGGCCACTCGAGGATATCCTTGAGATGGAGCATCATGACCGCCGACAGTGGACGGAGAAAATAGCCGAAATCAATCGAAAAATGGCGGATGTTTGATACAGTGGAAGACAGACACTATGACATACTGAAGTGGAAAGGAAATAAATGAGCCAGTAAGGAGGAGTAACACCATTGGTAATGCCGATAATTGGAAGCTTTTTTACCAAGACGGCGCGAATAGACGACCCTTTTGCTACCTTTAAGTTCCACGTCGAGATAGGTAATATCATCGAAGCCGCTTTTACCGAGTGCTCTGGCCTTGAAATGTCTACTGATGTTTTCGAATATGCAGAAGGGGGCGAGAATCAATTCGTTCATAAATTTCCAGGCCGAACCAAGGTTTCCAATGTTACTTTAAAACGTGGCTTTGCCACATCGAACGAACTCTATAAATGGTATAAAAATATGGAAGAGTGTCTGAGAAAGGGGAAGAAATTCGATTGTCGACAGGTCACGATAACGCTTTACAGCAGTGTGGAACAGGGCACTAAAGCAAGATGGACCCTGGACAAAGCCTTTCCGGTCAAATGGGTAGGCCCATCATTTAAAAGTGATGAGGCGGCAGTGGCCATAGAAACACTGGAACTTGCCCATCACGGCATATTGATAGATTCGGAGAGGATACAACGAATCGGAACCGGTATATTCTCCAGAGTGATGAAAGCTCTGCAGTAACGACAGGGATGGAGGAAGCTATCATAGAGGGCAGATTGAAACAAACAAGCGGACATATAGCTAAGGAAAAGTATTGAACAGCGAAATAAATTATGGCAGTACCAACACAGAATAGAGCCGGAGTAAATAAGGCGTCGAATTACACGCTACAGGAACCTATTCAGGATAATGCTGAGGTGATTGCTGCTCAATTGCCGATACAAAAAAGTATGCCACCATTACTTCTCAATTATCCGCAGCGATCACCTCAACTGGGCGAAAACAGCCGACAACTGGCCGGACAGAAAATCGACCACAGCCGTTGGAGTTCTACCATATTGCATACCATGAATTTGCCTTCGATATCGGGTGCGCTCAATTATATTCTTAAACGTGCTGCATTTATTCCGTCAATATTGTATCGAAAGATAGACCTCCCCCTGTTTCGTCGAAGGCGCAAGCCGAGTACTGTCTCTCCTCAATCAGGCGCAACTTTCTCAGACAGCCAACAAAATATTTCGAACCTACAAACAGACGAACTCTTCACTGAGATACCGCTGCATTACTCAGATGACAAAGCAGAAGAAGATCAATCATCGCACATATCAGATGAAGCTTACCCGGCTATTATCAGAAACCTGTTTTCACCTCCTGCGACTGTAAACAGAATGGGCGATATAAGGCATGAATCAGGTATCATTAGTTCCGCTACCTTAATGCCGTCGATGGTCGCGCCGTCAGTAATTGTTAATCAGGCAAATACCACGGATGATTCTGTAACTTCCCATGACAACCGAAGCCAATCTCCGGTTAACGATATATTCCAGATAACGGGGAACCGGCGTATTGTGAACAACCAGGCACGAGCCAATCCGAATAATTCTACTATGCTCGATAAGCACACCCGATATATGCATACCGACCAAATATCATCCCGCACTTTAAGTCCTTTCAAACAGCGCATATC
>CAZZJX010000014.1:0-11502 GCA_964654845.1 uncultured Dehalococcoidales bacterium | reverse complement strand
CGAAACAGCCAAATGCAACTTCGTCCTCGGGGAAAACGCCAGCCAGTTCCTCTATTAGATCCGGTCTTTTATAGGGCTCATATCTGATAGGGAACAAACACCAGCCGGTGCAGGCCATGGCAACGGCTATACCACTATCACCGCGGGAGAGCTCCTCCAGAAATCCCATTTGATTGGTCAGGGACATAGGTTGGTCTGCCGCCATGATTCTACCCATGCCCAATTCAATCATTATTTTCCTGAATAGCGGTTCAATGACCTTGCTATGGTCTTTGTCATCGTCGATCTGCTGCCTCACCGGGAGTATCTCATTCTCCACGAACTGTCGTGCCAGCGAACGAGCCATCTTAGCCTCTTCGGTGTCCAGCACATCAATTGCAAGATGATTTGCCATGTGCTACCTCCTTTTTGATTGATTCGCAACTACCATTGTCGATTACAGTCGGTTATAAGTCAAGGAGGTGCATCCCTTTTTCAGACTACCCCAGGGTGCTATAATCTGGGTGTGGATGTTCTTGAGGGGTTGAATCCGGCGCAGCGGGAGGCAGTGGAGTCTATTGAGGGGCCGCTACTCATCCTGGCTGGCCCCGGAAGTGGCAAGACCAGGGTTATTGCCCATCGTGTGGCATGCCTGATCAAGGTTTGGGGCATCAGTCCCTACCATATCCTGGCTGTTACTTTTACCAACAAGGCGGCCAGGGAGATGAAGGAGCGCCTGTACCAGCTTCTCGGTAGATCGGTAGAGGACTTGACCCTGGGCACCTTCCATGCCACCTGCGCTCGCATTTTACGAAGAGAGGGGGCAAATATAGGTCTTGATCCAAGGTTTATTATTTACGATGGTGATGATCAACTCTCCCTGGTCAAGCGCAGCCTTCAGGAGTTGGATCTCGACCCAAAGCGCTATCTCCCTCGCGTCATGCTTTCGGCAATATCCGCAGCCAAGAGCCGCCTTATCGCGCCCGAAGATTATGTCAACAACTCCTACTTCGATGAGGTGGTGCAGCGAGTGTACCAGCGCTACCAGAACCTCCTTGGTGAGAGCAAGGCCCTTGACTTCGATGACCTTTTAATGAAGGCCGTTTACCTCTTCCGCCACCGCCCTGAGGTTCTCTCCAAGTACCAGCAACGCTACTATCATGTGCTCATCGATGAATTTCAGGATACTAATATTGCGCAGTATGTCCTGGCAAAACAACTGGCTGGAGGATACCGCAATATATGTGTAGTTGGCGACCCAGATCAATCGGTCTACTCATGGCGATTCGCCGATATGAGAAACATCATGAGCTTCGAGCGGGATTACCCCGATGCAACGGTGGTATATCTTGAGCAGAACTACCGCTCCACCAAGACAATCCTCGAAGTGGCACATCATGTTATCTCGGCCAATAGTCAGCGAAAAGAGAAGGGACTGTGGACTGAGAATGAGCAGGGGGTGCAGATTACTGTTGCTGAGACCTACACCGAGGAGGAAGAAGCCCAGTCTGTGGTAAGTGAAGTGGACAAGCTCACTACTCGGGAACATTTCAAGCGGGGCGATTGCGCTGTGATGTATCGCACCAATGCCCAGTCGAGGGTCATTGAGGAGGCTTTTATTCGCTATGGGATGCCCTACCGGCTGGTAGGCGGCACCCGCTTTTACGAGCGGCGGGAGGTCAGGGATGTCATCGCTTACCTCCGTCTGGTTCACAACCCATATGATAGCGTGAGCCTCTTAAGGATTATCAATATGCCGCCGCGGGGGATCGGCAAGCGCACAGTAGACGAGCTGTCGCAGTGGGCAAAGGGGCTATCTCTACCTGCTTATGCTGCCTTGCAGACGCTCGCTGATGAAGGCGATAAATCTCCTTTTGGCCCCCGCTTTGCCAAAGCTTTAACCAGCTTTCTGACCATGCTCAACGAACTGATCATGAGAAGCAAGGAGCTAAACATCGTCGAGCTTTTCGACCTGGTGGTGGAGCGCTCTGGTTACAAAGAATATATCCTGGATAGGGACGATGGGGAGGATAGATGGGATAATATCCTGGAGTTGCGAACAGTAGCAAATGATTATCGCTATCTGGCACCTGAAGATAGTCTTTCCTCTTTTCTTGAAGGGGTGGCACTGGTATCGGATATAGACAGTTACGAAGAGAAGATTGACGCGGTGACATTAATCACACTTCACGCCGCCAAGGGTCTGGAGTTTCCGGTGGTGTTCATAGTCGGTATGGAGGAAGGGCTGCTTCCTCATCGGAGGTCCTTTGATGAGCCAGACCAGATGGAGGAGGAACGCCGTCTGTGCTACGTTGGAATTACTCGAGCCAAGGAGCGTCTTTATCTTGTCCGTGCCTTCCGGCGCAGACTACTGGGAAGCAGTGGTCCAACGCTTCCTTCACGCTTTCTCTTGGATATACCCTCTCACCTGGTAATGACGCCTACGGGGCGTAACCAGGAGAGGGCTGTACAGCCAACCTTAACCACAAAACCGACAGCAAAGCCGCCTCTAAATGCAGGGGATCATGTGCGCCACGCTGTATTCGGTGAAGGAATAGTAATCAACTGTTGGGACTCTAAGGACGACCATGAGGTCACCGTAGCGTTCAAGGGAGATGCCGGGATAAAGAGATTGCTGTTGAGTTTGGCACCTCTGGAAAGGGTCCAATAATCGCTGGTTCGGCGAAGTGAAGCAGCCCTAAGATACTTGACATGGTGATGGGGTTTGTGTAGAATTTCGATGGCTTGGATAGAGGCTGTTTGATACTTATTGCTGTGTTTTGGGAAGGTAAGATTTACTCTAGCCAAAGAAAAAAATAAGGAGGTAGCGAATTGGCTGACGAGTCGATAATGACGGATGAGATTAAGGCGATGATTGGTACGTTGTCGGAACCAGTCATAATGGAGGTGGGAAGGGTGGCGATAAGAAGGTATGCCGATGCTGTGGGCGATGACAACCCTCTTTTCCATGAGGTGGAGGATGCAAAGGCTGCTGGATATGAGGATCTCATCTGCCCGCCTGGTTTCTGGGGTTGGCCTATCAAGGGGAGGGCAACTATAGGAGGTATGTCCATAGTTGGGGCTGTGCTGATAAAGGCTGGCCTTTGGCGTATCCTCGATGGCGGCGTGGACCAGGAGTTCTACATCCCCATCCGTGCTGGTGATATCCTCACCGCCTACTCGAAGATCGCAGATATCAGGGAGAGGGAAGGGAAGGCGGGAAAGATGGTCTTTACCACGGTAGAGACCACCTATTTGAATCAGAACGGCGACACAGTAGCCGTAAACCGGGCAACGATTATCGCTAGATAAGGGAGAAGAAATGGCGAAAAAGCAAATTTATTACGAAGATGTGGAGGTTGGCAGTGAAATGCCTGCTCTGGAAAAGATCTCTACAACCCAGATGGCGGTTAGATGGGCTGGGGCATCAGGGGACTTTAATCCACTTCACTACGATGATAACTTCGCTGCAACTCAGGGTACAGGAGGCATCATCACCCACGGTGCTCTCAAGAGGGCCTGGCTGGTCCAGCTAGTGACTGACTGGATAGGTGCCAGGGGACGAGTCAAGAAGTTCGCCTGCCAGTATCGAGGCATGGACTACCCTCGAAAGATGGCGACTATGGGAGATCCTACAGAAGGGGAAACATGGCTGTGCAAGGGGACGGTTGCCAACAAGAAAGTAGAGGATGGCCAGCACCTTGTTGAGTGTAACATCTGGGTGGAGAATGGGAGTGGTGAAAAGACCACGCCAGGCAGTGCCACGGTTATCCTTCCCTCGAAGAAGGCTAAAGCCTGAGGTGTAGGCTGTAAATAGATAGAGAGACAATTTCATCTCATTGATGATAAATGGGGGGTGATTAAGAGGGGAATTACTAATTTGGGTGGGCAAGATTAATAATAGGGATCCAATTGAAAGGGGACAAAGGTGGCAAAGTTACTGGAAGGAAAAGTGGCGATCGTTACGGGAGCGGGAAGAGGATTAGGAAGAGGGGAGGCACTACTGTTAGCAAAAGAGGGAGCTAAAGTAGTGGTTAATGACCTCGGTGGAGGTTTTGACGGTTCGGGGGCCGCTGCAGGTCCCGCAGATGAAGTAGTGGCGGAGATCAAGTCCTTTGGTGGAGAAGCAGTGGCCAACTATGAGAGTGTAACCGATTTTCAGGCGGCAAAGAAGATCATTGAATGCGCTATTGAGAAATTTGGCAAACTGAACATCTTAGTTAACAACGCTGGCATCCTGCGGGATAAGATGTTCTTCAATATGGCAGAGGAAGAGTGGGATGCCGTGCTAAACGTCCACCTGAAGGGCACCTTTAACTGTTCTAGGCATGCTTGTGCCTACTGGAGGGAAGAGCACAAAGCTGAGAGAGTCCATGATGGCAGGATTATAAACACCACTTCTGACGCTGGACTTTTGGGAAATGTTGGTCAAAGCAATTACGCAGCAGCCAAGGCAGGAATTGCTGCCCTCACTAATATCCTCGCCAGGGAAATGGAAAGATACAATGTAACCTGCAATGTCATTGTCCCGGTGGCAAGGACGAGACTGACAACTGATGCTACCCCGTCAATGCGGGCATTTATGGAGAGTACTCCACCGCCGGGTGAGCTTGATATGCTTGACCCGGAAAATATGGCTCCCCTTGTAGTTTACCTGGCATCCGATAAGGCCAAGGACGTAACTGGCCAGGTCTTCAGGCTGGTAGGAAACAAGGTCTGGTTACTTGCGGGCTGGCACACAGTAGATATGCAGGCTAAAGAAGAGAAGGCTAGATGGACCCCGGAGGAGCTTGATACGCCAATCAAAGAATTGATGAAGAAGGCTCCGCCAAAATTAGACGTTACAGCGCCTTTTAGGGAGGCAGGGCTTTTTTAGTACACTGCATTAAACAGGGCTCGGAAGCAAATCAGGCTGTAGGACTTGCGAGTAATCTTGGTGAGAGGCGAAAGATTAGCTGAGTGTTAGGTTTTAACGCTAATTCAGCTATTGATAGAATAAAATGGGGAGTTAATGGGGCTAAATTGATAAGGAGGAAAAATGGGTGAAAGACTGAAAGGGAAAGTCGCAGTGATAACAGGCGCAGGTCGGGGTATCGGCAGAGGCCATGCACTTTTATTTGCCGCTGAGGGGGCAAAGGTGGTGGTTAATGACCTCGGCGGCGCTCCGGATGGCACAGGGGCAGCCAAGGGGCCAGCCGATGAGGTGGTAGAAGAGATTAAGAAGGCAGGTGGAGAGGCCGTTGCCACCTACGACTCTGTGACTACCCCTGAGGGTGGAGAGAACATCATCAAGACTGCCATTGACAATTTTGGCCGGCTGGACATTCTGGTGAACAACGCTGGTGTGCTCCGAGACCGCATGGTCTTCAACATGACCGAAGAGGAATGGGACACAGTGATGAAGGTTCACCTGTACGGTACCTTTCATTGCACCAAACCTGCCTGCGTCGTCATGAGGCAGCAGAGAGGCGGCCGCATAGTGAATACCTCTTCTACATCGGGTCTCGGCAATAGAGGTCAAGCCAATTATGCTGCGGCCAAGGAGGGTATTACTGGTTTCACCAGGACGGTGGCGAGAGACATGGGCAGGTATGGCATAACCTGTAACGCCATTCGCCCGGCCGCTGCTACTAGGCTGACCGTATCCCCTGAGATGGAAGCTGCTCGAAAGAAGAGGGAAGAGACGGGCCAACCTGCGCCAGCATTTGACATCACATCCTTGGTGCCCGAAGCGATTGCGCCCTTGGTAGTGTTCTTGTGCACCGACGAGGCGGCAAACATAAATGGGCATATCTTCTATGTTCGTGCCGGTCAGATCAGTCTCATGACCGACCCGGTAATATGTCGAAGTATCCACAAAGACGGAAGATGGACTGTGGACGAGCTTTGTGGGGTTGTCCCACAGTCACTGGCGGCAGGCCTGGTGAATCCATCGCCACCAGAACCACCGAAGTAATAGGAAGTTCAACGAGGTTAAGGAGGCAAAATGGGTGATAGATTAAAAGGTAAAGTTGCAATAGTAACGGGCTCAGGCCGTGGCCTCGGCAAATGCCATGCTCTGGCGCTTGCTGCTGAGGGGGCAAAGCTGGTTATTAATGACCTCGGTGGCGCTGTAGATGGCACCGGGGCGGCCAAGGGGCCAGCCGACGAGGTGGTGGAAGAGATCAAGAAGATGGGTGGAGAGGCTGTTGCCAACTATGACAGCGTAGCTACTTACGAAGCTGGGGAGAACATAGTCAAAACTGCCATTGACAGCTTTGGTAAGTTAGACATATTGGTGAACAATGCTGGTGTGCTACGAGACCGCATGGTGTTCAACATGACCGAAGAGGAGTGGGACACGGCAATAAAGGTTCACCTCTATGGCCATTTCAATACCACCAAGCACGCCTGCGTCGTCATGAGGCAGCAGAGGAACGGGCGGATTATAAATACATCCTCATCAGCGGGTCTGGGTAACATGGGGCAGGCTAATTACAGCGCAGCCAAGGAAGGAATAATTGGCTTGACCAGGACAGTAGCCATAGACATGGGTAGATACGGCATCACATGCAATGCCATTCGTCCCTTAGCAGGCACAAGGCTGACACTGACCACTGAGCTGTTTGAGGCTTGGAAGAAGCGGGGCATGACCGAGGAACAGATACGGGGAATGTTCCCACAACCTGAGGATGTCTCGCCGTTGGTGGTATTCCTGTGCACCGATGAAGCGGCTAATATCAACGGCCGCACGTTCGATATCGGTGGCGGGAACGTAGGCCTCTATACAGAGCCAGAGAACTTCCGTTCCATCTTCAAAGATGGTATGTGGAACCTTGATGAACTCTGTGACTTGATTCCGAAGACACTGGCAAGGGGCTTGGAGAATCCATCGCCACCGGCAGCGCCAAAGGAATAGAAAACATTCAGAGCTTTCAGGGGTTGTTATTGGGAGAGGCGGAAGTCCGCCTCTCCCAATTGTTTCGCGTTAGCTCCATCGTAACGAAGTTGTTGTTGCGCTTTTTCACTTGCCCGCAGGGGACAAAGCCGCATTTCTGAAAGCAAGCCTGCGCTCTGACGTTCCAGCTGAGGGTTTTGAGATAGACTCTGTTGAGGCTCATTGAGCTGAAGATATGGTCTAAGAGAACGGTCACAGCGTCGGTGCCATAACCTTGCTCCCAGTAGTTACGGTCACCGATCATTATGCCTAATTCCGCCTCGCCCTTCTTTTTATCGATGTCATAGTACATACAATTGCCTATGTGCTTACCATCTAAGCTCTCTATAGCAAAGCGACGTCGTCGCTCACTTGGACTATTCAACTCAGTGGCGTGTTCAAAAAGATACTCTGTGTAGGGTATCTTTAGAGGCTCGGCGGCATCGAGGCGAGCAAGCTCATCGTCACTCCGCCAGGTATAGTCGTTGGTGACATCCTCCCATCTCTTTTCCCTGAGCATTACCTTCTTTCCCTTCAGCATAAGAACACTCACCTAAAGAATTTTGAAAGACAATGGGTCCTTTTCGAAGTCGAGTTCTTCCAAGGCCTCCGCCGCTGCTTGACGAATATGCTCATCGGAGTGAGTAAGGCATTCTTGCAGTATATCCTCAGCCTCGCTGCCCCCGATCTTCCCCAATGCTGTTAGAGCGGAGAGGCAGACCTGACTATCAAGGTCGTCGATAAGCCTGCTTAGGTGGGGCACCGCGTTCTCCTCTCCAAGCTCTCCGCAGGCCTCTGCGGCTTCATAGCGTATCTCCGTATCTGCGCTACCAAGTTCACTCAACAGCGTGGGAAGCCAGGCCGGGTCGCAATTCTTGCCCATCGCGTAAATAGCGCTGACTCGCATTTTGTCATCATCGCTGTTGTAGGCTTGCTGGATGATCTCCTTCACCCTTGGCAGGCTGAGGGGTGCTATCGCCTCTATGGCACGCCTCACCACCTCGATATCCTCATCTTGATCCTCGATAATAGTGTACAGCGCCCTTTCCACCTTTTGTCTGTGTTCAGGGCGTAATTTCCCCAGTTCAGCAAGCATGGCAAACTTGCCCAGCGCCATTGCTGCAGCAGCGCGCACCGATTCCTTGCCATCCTCTCTGAGCAGGGTGACAAAGGAGTCAATCAGGGAGCAACTCTCACATTCCCACAAGCCGTCGATAGACTTTATCCTGACTGTCTCGTCTGGGTCGTGGAGAGAGGCAATAAAGATGTCATCGAAGTTCAGATTGGGGTTCTCTTCGGCCAGTTCAACGAGGTGACCCACGACCTGCCTCTGTCTCTCCGCATCCATCTTAACCCACGTCTCAATGAATAACCTTAACTCTTCGGCTGAAAGGGTTGACAGGTTGGCAAGTTTTGATATAACCAGAGGTTTTTTACTATCGCTGATCTCAGCGAAGTATCTCTCTAACGACAAAGGGATACCTCCGTTGTCATCCTTTGCTGACCACTGACAAACCGGCCAAATAGATGGCAGGCGTTTTCAACGAACTACCAACCCATTTAGCCTCGTGCCCGACGGCAGTAAGCTCCTTGAGTGCCTCGTAAATATTGCCTGAAATCATTGTATCCTTTACCCGCCCCACAATCTCCCCATTCTCAACTTTATATCCCAGGAGCACATTCCCGCTGAAGTCGCCGCCCAAGACATTCCCCTGACCCGCCCCGATTAGTTCCTCAATAACTATCCCCTCTTTTATGTCTCGGAGCATATCCTCAAAGCGGGTGTCCCCCTGCTCAAATACCATGGCACTTATCGATGGTGCCGGCATACTTCCCCGACCCCTGCTGGCGCTACCTGTGCTCTCGGCGCCGGCGTGAGCGGCGGTTTGCAGGTCGTAGAGAAAGTTTGCCACCATTCCCTTTTCGATGAGAGGTATCCTCTGGCTTGGTACCCCTTCATCATCACAAGGGCGGCTAGCAGGGCGGTAGTCGATGGTGGCATCGTCCCATAACGATAACCTGTCGTCAAAGAGCTGTTTCCCTTGCCTGCCCACCAGGGGGGACGCCCCCTCTACCACTATCTTGCCGTTGAAAGCGACCGCCAGGGGGGCGAACAGGGCACTTCTCACTCCCTTGGGGGTCAAAATCACCGGCAATCGCCCTGTTGATACTGGGGCGGTGCGTTTTGCCAGCTCAAGCTGCTCAATAACTGAGTCTGCCAAAGGCTCAAACTCTCTTAGCGGGCGACAGGAGCTATCAACCTCACCGACGAAGAGCATATCCGTATCGCGGATTAGAGTCCCTTCGATGCCTATGCCGAAGGCACTCTTGCGGTAGCTTGACTGACCGCCACTGGAGTTAAGGATGTCTACAGTGATTAAGCTCTTGGTAACGCCAGCCTCGCAAACCAGCTCCGGAGTGTGGCTTCGCACCTTGGCGATTAACGATTCGCCGAGCTCGACCATATCATCAATGTCTACTTTATCAGTTTCGGGGTCATAGACCTCGATTTGGGGATAAGTTTCCTTAGATGGCAATACAAATTTTGCCGACGCGCCAAATTCGGCGGTCTCCACCGCCATATCCACCAGCATTTGGGGGTCATCGAGCCTTGTTGTGGATGAGAAACCTATCTTGCCATCCTTAATAATGCGAAGCGAGGCCGATACACTCTCCTTGGTTTCCAGCATCTTCAGGCGGTTGGCTTCAAATGCCACGGGGGTCTCCTTTGTCGTGACCAGGAAGACCTCCGCCTCCTCAGCAACCTTTTTCGCCAGTGCCAGGATGTTTTCCAACTACTTCCCTCCCACCACGCATTTGCGAATCCGTATATGTGGGCTGCCGTTGGATACGGGAAGAGGTGATTGGGCACCTTTGCCACAACCACCCCCCTGGTTCATGTCCAGGTCATCGCCGATGGCATCGATATTTTCTAGAGTAGTAAATATATTGCCGGTGAGCATTACCGGCCGGAGCAGCTCGGTAATCTTGCCGTTTCTGATCATGTAGGCCTCGCCAGCGGAGAAAGTGAACATCTCCATACTGGTCATTCCGCCGTACCAGTTCTTCGCGTACACTCCCTCCTTGATGTCGCTGATCATTTCGTCGAAGGAGATATTCCGGGGCTCGATGAAGGTATTGGTCATACGTACAATGGGTGGATAGCGATAGCTGATAGCTCGGGCATTGCCCGTGGGTTTTTCGCCCATTTTCTCAGCAGTTTCCCGGGAGTGGAGTCGGCCTACAAGGACGCCCTCCTTGATGAGGTGGGTTCTGGTTGCCGGCACACCTTCGTCGTCATATTTGTAGCTGCCTCTAAGCTCAGGTACGGCAGCGCCATCAACGATGTTGAGCTGCTTACCACCGAATCTTCGACCCAAGACCATGATATCTTTCATGCGCTCGTTTTCGTAAACGAAATCTGACTCGGAGAGATGGCCGAAGGCCTCATGAGTGAAAACCCCGGCAAGGACAGGGTCGAGCACCACGGTGTATTCCCCTCCCTTGACCTGGGGTGCCGACAGCATGGCAACGGCACGCTGCGCAGCACTTTTCACTTCCTGATGAAGTCCTTCGATAGAGCCAAAGTCGTTGCTGGAACCAAGGCTAAGCGACACCTGCTGAACATCGCCATCCTGTCGTGCGATAACCATGATGCGGAGAGTGAGGTCTACCCTTGTCTGTTCAATGTAGCTACCTTCGGAACTGGCAAAGGTGACCTTCTTGGAGCCATCCCCATAGCCAATCACAGAACTCTGAATCTTTGGAGTGGACCAGATAAGCTCATTGTATTCATCGAGGAGGCTTTTCTTCTGGGCCAAAGAGATAGCTCTAGGGTCCTTTTTTACGGGTGGCATCACCGTATCAACCACCGGCGCCACCGGTGCAAGCTTGCTCTCCTCTTTCCCCACCAGCCTCGCTTGCTTCACCGCCAACGCTGCTTTTTCCCGAAGTTCGCTGATTTCGTTGAAGCTGATGAAGCCCCATCCTCCGTTCACCAGGGCTCTCACATTGCCGCCTAGGCTGGTACTGCGGCCGATATCCTCCAGCTCCCGGCCCCGATATTGAATACGGCTGGACTCCCCTTCCTCGATACGAACCTCGATATAATCAGCATCTTGCCCCTTCAGGGCGCTGGTGATTTGGTCATGCATACTGCTTTGCATCGGTCTCTTCCAGATAGTTTGAATCCAGCTTACAGGAGGGGTGTGCGTATGTCAATGATTGGCTGTCCTGTAGCTTACTGCTATGCTAGAATAGCTCGTTACGTCAGCGTTTTTTCATTCGTCGTGGGTGAAGCATTGGAAGAGTTTGGACTGCTTATTGACCTGGTAATCATTCTGATAGCCGCCCTGGTTGGGGGGACGATTGCCCGTCGCCTCAAGCTGCCGGTTATCCTGGGTTATCTTGTCGGTGGTATCGTAGTCGGCCCTCATGCCTTTCGTCTGGTTAGCGATATAGGGCAGATAGAGACCCTAGCTACTATTGGGGTCGTTCTCCTGATGTTCACCCTTGGGATGGAGTTCTCATTGAAGACGCTCAGGCAGATGGGCAAGGTTGCCATCCTGGGGGGTATAGCTCAAGTGTTGGCCACAGTAGCACTGGGG
>CAZZJX010000013.1:5653-11703 GCA_964654845.1 uncultured Dehalococcoidales bacterium | reverse complement strand
CCTTCGCCCTGATGCCGCTGGGGACGTTGCCAATAGGCGCGGTAGCCGAAGCCGTGGGGCCGACGTTCGCCGTGACCGGAGGCGCCCTCATAGTTATCGTTTTCATCATGGCGATAGCTATCGTTCGCCCCGCGGTGAGGCGCTTGGAGTAACTGGTGCGTCATTGACAGTGGTATAAATGGGGGGTATTCTGCCCTGGTAGACGATGGATGATTTCGACAGGCGTGCCCCCTTACCCCCATCCGATCAGGAGACGATTAGCCCCACCGAGCCTCGAATCACCACCTTCACCTCTCTAAAAATTCGCAACTTTCTGTGGTTCTGGCTGGCTGTGATAACCGGCTTTGCCGGGCTGCAGATGAATATCGTGGCTCGTGGCTGGCTAGTATGGGAGCTGACCGGTTCGGCCTTCAAGCTGGGAATGGTGGCCTTTGCCTTCGGGCTGCCCGTGCTCCTGTTCTCCTTGATCGGTGGTGCCATTGCTGATAGGGTTCGGAAGAGAAACCTGCTTGTCATTACCCAGTTCGGCAATGCCTTCGTCACGCTAATAATCGCAGTTCTGATAACGACGGGGCAGATCCAGTTCTGGCATCTGGTGGCGGCTGGGGCGGCTACCGGCTTCCTGTTCGTTTTCGATGGCCCAGCGCGCATGGCTATCATCCCCGAACTGGTGCCGACGAGGCAGTTGCTAAACGCCATCTCGCTAAACTCCTCGGGCATGAACATGACGCGTGTGGTTGCTCCGACTATAGCCGGCGCCCTCCTGTTGATAATTGGCACAGCGGGCGTTTTCTATATCGTGGTAGCGCTCTATATAGCAGCGGCTGGAGCCCTATGGATGATGTCACTTCCCCGCCGAGTGGTGGAACCAGAAGCCGCCCTGCCGAAGGCAACTGCCATTGGCGGAAGCCGCTGGGGTGGGCTGGCGAGGGCAATAGGGGCAGACCTGGTGGAAGGGCTTAGTTACCTGCGGCATAGCCCCCTCATCATCTCGCTGCTCACCATGGCCTTCGTCCCTCTTGTCTTTGGCCTTCCCTACCTCAATCTCCTGCCGGTGTTCGCCGACGAAGTCCTCGGTGTGGGAGAATTTGGCTTTGGCACCCTTATAGCTATGGCTGGTGTGGGTTCCCTGATTGCTTCACTGAGCCTCGCCTCTTTGGGCGATTTCAGGAGAAAGGGAATGCTGCTCTTCGTTTTAGCCTTGGCTTTTGGCCTGAGTCTGGTCATGTTTGGCTTATCTCACTCATATGCCCTCTCCATGGTAATTCTAGCAGCGGTGGGGGCTGGCGGCACAGGCTACATGACACTGAATAATACCTTGATACAGAGCAATGTGCCCAAATGGGTGCTGGGCAGGGTGATGAGTATATTTATGATTACCTTCGCCTTGATGCCCTTGGGCACCCTGCCCATAGGGGCGCTCGCTGACACAATAGGAGTGTCGACGGCGGTAACCGCCGGCGCCGGCATCGTTGTCATCTTTGTCCTGGTAATGGCGGTGGTGCAACCCCGCCTGAGGCGCTTGGAGTAACTGGTTCCTTCTTGACAGTGGAATAAAGGGGACAGTATTCTGCCACAGAAAACATGGAAGATTTAGAAAGGCGTGTCCCCTTAGCAGAGTCCGATCTAGGTCAGATTGTACCACCCGGACCTCGCATCACCACATTCACTTCGCTAAAAAATCGTAACTACCGCTGGTTCTGGCTGTCGATGCTGCTCTCCTTTTCTGCACTCATGATGCAGAACCTGGCACGGGGCTGGCTGGTGTATGAAATGACAAGCTCGCCGTTTGCCCTGGGGATGGTGAGCGCTGCATGGGGATTGCCGATGCTCCTCCTCGCAATCTATGGCGGGGCGGTGACCGACAGGGTCAATAAGCGCAATCTGCTCATCATCACCCAGATCGCCCAGGGCATTATCACCGCGATTATCGCAATACTCATATTGACCGGAGCAATCGCCGTATGGCACCTCATGGTCGCTGCTGCACTCACTGGTGTTACTTTTGCCTTTAACGCACCTGGACGTCAGGCCATCATCCCTGAACTGGTGACCGGAAAAGAGTTGATGAATGCTATCGCCCTTAACTCAATGGGGGTAAACCTGATGCGAATTGGTGCCCCTGCTCTGGCCGGCGTCTTGATTGCTGTGATCGGGGTGTCGGGTGTCTACTTTATTTCAGTGGGTCTTTATGCCGCAGCAGTGGCAGCGCTATATATGGTCTCTTTCCCAGGAAGGGTTGGAAAAAGAGCCACTACCTCGGTGACGGCGGACGTATTGGAAGGACTTAAATACATTGGACGCAGTCCAGTCATTCTTTCCCTATTGGTGCTGGCGTTCGTTTCCGTCCTTATTGCCATGCCTTATATGCACCTGATGCCTGCTTTCGTCGTTGATGTCCTGGATGCCGGCGCTCCAGGGCTGGGATGGATCTCAGCGGCCGGTGGGACCGGTGCGCTTGCCGGTGCCCTGGGCATCGCTTCCCTCGGCAATTTCAGGAAAAAGGGGCGACTAATGCTGGGAATCGCTTTTGTGTTTGGTGTAGTGCTGGCTGTTTTCGCCCTGTCGAAGTCCCTACCAGTTGCCCTGGTGCTGATTTTCGGCGTTGGCCTGGCAAATAATGGATATTTGGTAGTAAACAACACGCTAATTCAAACCAGTGTGTCCAATTGGGTACGGGGTAGGGTAATGAGCATATACGCGATGACCTTCGCCCTGCCCCTTTTGGGAGCACTGGTCGTGGGCGCGATAGCTGAAAAGATAGGAGTCCCCATGGTGATAGCGGGCTGTGGTATAATCGTCGCCCTGTTCGTTCTAGCGTTGGTCATCTTTTACCCTCGCCTGAGGCGGCTGGAATAGGAGAAGGAGGCATCGCAATGCTACAAAAGGTCTCTCTTGGCGTGAAGGATATCGATAAGTATCGCATGCTTGTCAGCAGTGCTCTGATGGATGAGCTTCAGACGCTGGGCGATAGCCTGAAGGGGCTAAGGCTATGCCACATCAACTCCACCCCCTTTGGGGGAGGGGTGGCAGAGCTCCTTTCTTCTCATGTTCCCCTGATGCGGGGTTTGGGGATTAGCGCCGACTGGCAGGTTATTAGGGGTGACCAACATTTCTTCACCATCACTAAGTCGCTGCACAACGCTCTTCAAGGGCAAGCATACCCTCTCATCAAAATGGAAGCAACACAGAGAGCCTACAAATCCAATAACCTGGCAAACGCAAAAGAGCTAGACCCAGACTACGATGTTTTTATCATCAATGACCCTCAACCGGCAGCACTGCGCCATTTTAGTGATATTCCTAATGTCAAGTGGATTTGGCGCTGCCATATCGATAGCTCGGAGCCGGATGACGCCACGTGGCAATTCCTGCGCCCCTTTGTTGAGGAGTATGATGCCGCCGTCTTTACTATGGAAAGGTTTGCCCCTGCTGACCTCAAAGTCCCGAAGCTAGCTTTCATACCTCCTGCCATAGACCCCATCAGCAGCAAGAACATGCCCCTTCCCTCCACGCTATGGCGGGAGTTGCTCGATAACCTTGGTATCGATAAGAGACGGCCCCTTACCGCCCAGATTTCCCGATTCGACCCCTGGAAAGACCCTTTTGGAGTAATGGAGGCCTACCACCTGGCAAAGGAGAAGGTCCCTGGCCTCCAACTGGCCCTTGTTACCTCCTTCGCCGGCGATGATCCTGAGGCCTGGGATATTTATGCCGCAGTCAATGAGGAGGCAGAAAAGGACCCTGACATCCACATCTTCTCCAACCTCACCGGTGTAGGCAATATGGAGGTAAATGCTTTTCAGACGGCCAGCGGGGTGGTGATTCAAAAATCCATTAAGGAGGGCTTTGGCCTGGTGGTCGCCGAGTCTCTGTGGAAAGGGACCGCTGTAGTCGCTGGAAACACCGGAGGTATCCCTATGCAAATGGCAGGCGGCCTAGAAGACTATCTGGTCACCAGTATAGAGGAATGCGCTGAAAAGGTGGCCTACCTCGTGGAACACCCCCACATCGCCGAAGAATTAGGCAAAGAGGGAAAGGAGCATATCAGGCAGCATTTCCTCATACCCAGGCTGCTCAGGGATGAGCTTCAGCTAGTCCAGACCTTGATAGATGGATAGGCAAGCACGCTCATTCGAAATCTTCCTCCTCTTCATCCTGGGTTCCCTGCCCGAGGTAAGGGAGCAAGGCCTCCATCCTTTCCTTCCTTCTCCTCCTCGTAGGGGGGAGTGAATCAATGGCCTGCCTTAACTGCGAGAGCTCCTTCTTACCACCTCCGCCCAATTTCACCACCACCCCCACAATACCTGCCTCCTGGAAATCCTCGAGGGCCTCCTTGGGTGTATCGAGAGGTGCCAGCGCAAGTAGAGGTTTGCGCACCAGGTTCGCCACATGCTGGCAAACCATCAGCCGATGCACCGAAAGCTCACTATCGCCGCCGATAAGCACAGCGTCTATCGACAGTTTGTCAATAGCCCTTATCATGCCATCACCTAGAGAGGCCTCTACCTCCACGATCTTGCCCAACTCATCATCTCCAAGCAATGCTAACGGCGCTGTGGCTGGATTGAAAACTAAAAAATCGCATCCCATCTCCTTGAAGTGGGTTAGTTCCTTCTCAGTCCCCTTTTCAAGGTATGCCCCCCAGGGGATCTGTCCCAGGGCAGCTAGTACATGGCTATCTGCCTCCTTCACCAGCCAGGCATCAGCGTTTCCGTTGCCGCCGGCGGCAGCACTGGCATCCCCTTCAGGGAGGACGGCGACAAGCACCATAGGAGAGCCCTTCTGAGTAGAAGTAGACGCCGCTCCTTTGAAACCCATAGGCTGGGTAGAGACTCGAGATGTTTGATGCAGCTTCTCCACAAGTTTGCTCACTGTTCCTCCTTACAGATGCGGCCAGCGGTCGGATTCGAGCCGACGACTGGCGGTTTACCAATCCGCTCACTGGCAAACCCATCGGGTTCTTCCTTGAGATCTTTTCCCATTCTACAGCTTCTGGTTGACATCTTCAATCTCCTTATGCTTTCTCTTTGGCCATTGCTGCAATGCAAAGGCTCTTAACCCAAGACTGTCCTATTAAGCCACAAGAGAGAGGGGGACGTCCTGCTTGCGTATTGGAGGAGTGCACGGGGCTTGACATTTTCTCAGAACAGTTACATGGTGACAAAAGCATAGAACATCAACAGGGCCTCAATCCTCATCTTGACAGCCACGAGGGTTTGTGATAGGGTTTTGCCAACAAGTCGGCGTTATGGCGATTCTTCTGTCGCCTGCCGTGTAGCCCCTGCGATAGTTCCCTCAACAGAGGGACCTCATATGCGAGGCAAGGCCTGGCACGAATAAACGTCTGAGGTAGAGATTTACCGTATGGTTGACTTCTCCACACATCACGGAACTCCACGACCTCATGCGGTTCCCCCGATGGATTGGCGATGCGCCACGATTATCTGTAACTATACCTTTTGAGAAGGAGGCTGCCCTCTCAGCGTGCCTTCTCGGATGCAAATCCCTGCTGGATTTAGGCAACTGAAGAGGAATAACCAGGGCCCAGAGCTGGCCAATCTTTGGCAGACGAGCGAAAGGAGGGCGGCGATGGAAGGCGCAGAGAGAATACATGGTTCGGATGACCAGGACAGCTACGGCTCCTGGCAACAGTGGCAGGTTAGCGTTCAGCTACTACAGTTGATGCAGGGCGACTATCATCGGGCCAGGAAGCACCTGGAAGACGTTTGCAGTACCTTCGGCGAGAGAGAACATATAGCCGGCCAATACCTTCGCTCCGCTCTCGCGCTAGCTACACCTCCTGTACTTCCTTCGATCGGCACGACCGCGCTATTGCCGTTCCTGCTTGGTGTCCCGTCCACGCCTCCGCTGAGTGGAGCGTGGCCACAGCGAGGTGCGACCACTGCGCTGACGCACCCCCAGGTCCGCTGCCTGGGTAGCCTCGAGGTCCGCCAAGGATGGAACAAAGTGGACTCATGGCGTAGCAAAAAAGCGAAATCACTCTTCAAATACTTGATAGCTCAGCGGGGGCGACCTATCCCCAAGGA
>CAZZJX010000013.1:0-5643 GCA_964654845.1 uncultured Dehalococcoidales bacterium | reverse complement strand
CCGAAGGCGATCCACAGGCGGCCAATAACAACCTGAAGGCGGCAGTACACGCACTGCGCCAGACGCTAGACCCCGGTGGAAAGGATGGCAACGGGAAAGAGAGCCTCTCTTACATCCTTTTTCTGGATGGGAATTATGTGATAAACACCGAAGCGGAGATGTGGGTAGATGTGGACGAATTCGAACACCAATGGGCGACGGGCCGCCGTCTGGACAAGGAAGGGAAGGTGGATGAGGCAACGAAGGCGTATGCGGCAGCCGAGAGGTTGTATCGGGGCGACTTCCTGGAAGATGACCTTTACGAAGATTGGACACTGCTGCGGCGCGAGGCGCTGAAGGATATCTATCTCGCTATCCTGAGCAAACTTGGTGAGCGTTCCATGGCGGAAGACGACTGTGAGGGCTGCATCGGCTACTGCCAGAAGATCCTGGCTAAAGACCCCTGCCGCGAGGACGCCTACCGCAGTCTGATGCGCTGCCATAGCAGGCTGGGGCACCGCAGCCGCGCTATGAACTGGTACAAGATTTGCCTGAAAACCCTGAGAGCAGAACTCGATACCGCTCCCGATAACGTGACGACAGAGCTTAACGAGCGCCTGTTGAAGGGCGAATACATCTAGGCTTTCTACGAAAATCCCCGAAAGCATCGCAGAGTTCCTCATAGCTGTTCCCAGAGGCCGCTATCTTTCGTCTTGACCACCTTAGAGGCGAAGTCCCCGGCGGGCACATTTCCCCGACCAACACCGATTAACCCAAGATTCACCATGGATTAACCCTCGGTTCACTACCACCTGCTAACTTCTACGTGGAATCATTTGCTAGGATAACAGAATCTGATCCGTTCGCCTTTAGCCCTTCGATAAACTCAGGACAGGCATGTCGAAGAAACGTTCGTGGTGAGCTTGTCGAACCATGAACGATATGTGGCACATCAGCTTCCATGGTTCGCTGGTGGCCCGCTGCCCATGGTGGTTTGTTGCTATGGTCATCAGGGTATTCTGGATATTATGCCCTGGTTAGACTCTGGTCAAGGTTCACATAGGAGAAGATAAGCGTGGGATACTACAACTCCTTCGTGGTTAAAATCTGGTCTGATGAGCCAGGCGGAAGAGTGAGGGGACACATACAACACGTAAGTAGCCAGGAGAGTAGCCGTTTCTTGAATCTGGATAAAATGTTGGACTTCATAATAGCTCACCTCAGTCCTCCGACGAGCCCTCTGTTAGAGGGAGATGAAAACGATAAAGGGATTGATGACGCTATACACGAATTCAGGGATAAACGATGACGGGCTTGATTGAGAAGAAGGTAAGCGGCGGTTTCGAGACCAGCCTGGAACATCTTTTGGCGGAGCTGCAGAGGATTGACTTGAAGCTTCGTCTGAGGGTGCTTGAGACACGCCTCACAGATGATGGTAGGGCTGTGGATGAGTTTCGCGGCCTGTATGTTTCCACCGAGGAAGTGGATGCCATTGTGGGGGGAGCTTTCCCTCTCCTGCTCAGTGAGACCGACAACGGCCCGGCCGGAGAGAGTCTCGGCTCGCTGGCGCGCGCGTTGCAGGAAATGGAAGCCGACATTGACCGAAGGACCGCAGCCAGCGTGAGCAGCGGGATTGAGCTGCGCCTGCAGCGGTTGTCACAGCTCTTCCGTCTCACCGAGTTCGACCGCGACGCATTGCTGGTGTGCCTGCTGCCGGAAATGAATCTCAAGTACGAAAGGCTCTACGCCTACCTTCAGGACGATGTCACCAAGAGGAGGCCGAGTGTCGATCTGGTGCTGCAGCTTCTCTGTCGCTCATTCCGAGACAGGCTGACGGCACGAGACGCCTTCTTCCCGCACGCGCCACTGTTGCGACACCACCTGCTGCGCATCGGGGAGGACCCCCACGCCAGAGATGGTTCCTTCCTGGCGATGTCACTCAAGCTCGACGAACGCGTTGTCGGCTATCTGCTCGGCTCGGATGACATCGACACGCGACTTCTCCCCTTCGCCGAGATTGTCGACCCGCGCGTCGAATGGCACGCTCTGATACTGCCCGAGGAGTTCAAGGACGAGCTGGCCCGCCTGTTCGCCGCGAGCAATAGTGACGCCGTCTACTACTTCCAGGGCCCGTACGGAATTGGCAGGCGGACTACCACCGAAGCGCTGTGTGCCGCCTGGGGCCTTCCGCTTCTCGTCGTCGACGTCCCCCGCTTCCTTGCCGGCGAAAGCGCTCCGGAGTTGGCGACCGAGTTCACCCTGCGTGAGGCCGACCTCCGCAGCGCGGTGGTCTACTGGAATCGCTTCGACCTGCTATTGTCGGAAAACAATTCTGTCGCCAATAATATCATTGATAGAATAGCAGGCTGGCCCGGTCTGACCTTCCTCAGCGGAGAGGAGCCGTGGACCGCCAGGGGGCGTCCGACCGGCAAGAAGACGGTCATTCCCATTGAGTTCCCCCTCCCTTCCTTCGGGATGAGGGCACTATTGTGGCAGGCCCATCTCGACGGTGCCTCGCCCGATCAAGAGCGGCTGAATGCCGTTTCCGACAAATTTCGCTTCACCGGCGGGCAGATCAGAGACGCGGTCAACGCCGCCAGGAACCTGGCTCTACGACAGGGACGTGCCGATCACCACCTTGACCTCGACGACCTGTATCAAGCCTGCCGCAGCCAGTCCAACCAGAACCTGTCCGCCCAGGCACGCAAGATCGAACCGAAGTACCGATGGGACGATATCGTCCTGCCGAAGGACCAGATGGCGCAACTCCGCGAGATGTGCAGCCAGCTCAAGTACCGCCACGTGGTCCTTGAAGAGTGGCAATTCGAGCGCAGGCTGTCTTTGGGACGCGGTCTCAACGTGCTCTTCGCCGGGCCCTCGGGCACCGGCAAGACCATGGCCAGCGAGATTGTCGCTGGCGAATTGGGGCTCGACATCTACCGCATAGACCTCTCATCCATAGTGAGCAAGTACATTGGCGAGACCGAGAAGAATCTCGACCGGGTCTTCCGTGAGGGCAGGGACTCTAACGCAATCCTCCTCTTTGACGAGGCCGACGCCCTCTTCGGCAAGCGCTCTGAGGTGCGCGATTCTCACGATCGCTACGCCAATATCGAGGTGGCCTACCTCCTTCAGAAGATGGAGGAGTACGAAGGCATCGCCATTCTGGCCACCAATCTGCGTAAGAACGTGGATGAGGCTTTTGCTCGACGTATGCATTTCGCTATCGAGTTCCCCTTCCCAGAGGAGCCGTACCGCTACGAGATCTGGAAGCGTGTCTTCCCCGCGGAGGCGCCTGTGACTGAGGATGTTGACCTCGCCTTTCTGGCACGTCAGCTAAAGGTCACCGGCGGCAATATCAAGAACATCGCCCTGGCTGCAGCCTTTCTGGCCGCAGCCGAGTCATCGGCGATCACCATGCAGCATGTGCTCAGAGGGGCTAAGAGGGAGTACCAGAAGATCGGCAAGCTATGCACCGAGACGGATTTCGCCCAGTATTTCGACCTGGTGAAGGGCTGAAGGATGTGCTGAGATGGCAAAGCGTCTAGTCAAGCGGCCACGCGGGCTCCGGCCAGCGCCCGGGAAGCGACAGAGGGGACGGGCACGTTCGTCCGCCCCTGTCGGACCCGCCAAGCGCGGTGGCAGTCTCTATGCGCCATCAGCGGTCCCGGAGAGGGCGTCAGACGAGGCCGCCGAACAGAGGTACTCCACCATGCTGAGCGACAGTCGGCTCTCCCATTCAGCCAATGCCGGGCAGAAGGCAAGCCTGCTCGATGGGCTGCAGCGAGACCGTGGCAATGCCTTCGTCCAGCGGGTCGTGGGCCAGGCCCAGGCGAGAAAAGACGACCAACCATCAACGCAGGACACTACCAGGGGCATCGAGCACACCATCGCGGGTGCGAGGGGGTCAGGTCGGCCTTTGGAGCCCAGGGTCGGTTCTGACATGGCTGCACGTTTTGGCCGCGGCCTGGACAACGTGCGAGTACACGACGATGACGGCGCCGACGCACTGGCGAAGGGATTGGGTGCACGGGCGTTCACCGTCGGCGGTGATGTTTTCTTCCGCCACGGCACCTACGACCCCGTTTCGCACCAGGGGCAGACGCTGCTGGCCCACGAACTGACCCACGTGGTGCAGCAGACCAGCGGCAAAGGCGGAGGCCAAGCCCCGATACAGTTCATGCCCGACGTTGCTCCCGACATTGACATGGCCATACGGAAATGGCTCAGCGCAGAACCAGCCGTCTCGATTCTGAAGCCCGAGGCGCTCGCGGCGCGGATACGTAGCGCCGTCCCCGAGGCAAGCGGTCTCTCGGATGAGGAACTCCAGGGCGTACACCGCCGCTGGAAGCTGGCGCGAAGCCTGACGAAGCCCGTGCTGCCAATGGGCGCTCCACCACCGGTGCCGGCCAAGGAGCCTTCGGGCAGTTCGGCGTTGGCTGACACGCTGAAGAAGGTCACCGACGCATTCAAGAGCATACCGACTCAGGTCAAGGTCAGCGTGAAAGGCGGTTCGGTCGTTGTTGACACCAGTGGGGCCTTGGCCAAGCTCAAGGTAGACAAGGCGACGCTCACGGCCGTCGCGGGATGGAATGGGAATTTCAAGATAGGAGCGAGCTATAAGGGCTCGGGGTCGCTCGCCGCTGGTCAGAAGGTCAATCTGTCGGCAAGCGTGAATGCCAAGAAGTACTCCATAAGCCTGCGCATCGGCCCCAGCGTGACGGCAATCGACAAGCTGCCCGACATCGTCCAGAAGGCCGAGGAAGGACTGGGAGACCTGCTCTCGGATATAGGCTCACTGAACCTGGAGAGTCTGGACGACGTCAAGGCGAGTGCCGGACGAATCGCTGACCACGTGAAGTCGATAAAGACGGCGGTTGACGCCTGCTCCAAGCTCGAAGGGGCGAGAACGGGGGGCGTGCCACCTATATTCCTGAGCTTGAAGGCGCAATTCCCCACAGCCAAAGGAAAAGAAGAAGGCGTGCCCACGAGTGTGATGGGCATGATAACAATACCGTTCTAGCTATAGCACAGCAGTGCGTTCCAATAGTGACGGGAGGTCGAGATGCCAGAGCGTGCACACAGAGAGGGTGACGAGCAGAGAACCCAGCGCAGGCAGAAGGCGGCGCTGTCAAAGGCCAAGCAACTCAAGGCGCGGGACGAGTCGTCCGAGGCGACCGCAGAGGTATCGCCACTGGAAGGCTACGCCGCCATCCTCAGCGACAAGCGGTTCTCCCACCCGGCCAACGCCGGTAAGAAGGCGCAGGTGGCAAGCCATCTCCAGCAGAGCCATGGCAACGCCTACGTGCAGCGTCTGCTCGACTCGAGGGCGGTGCAGGCGAAACTCACCGTTAATCCGCCTGATGACCAGTATGAGCGGGAGGCCGACAGAGTGGCCGACGCTGTGGCGCGGGCTCCGGATACTCACCTCCAGCGTCAGCCGCTCGAAGAGGAAGAGGAGGCCATTCAGACCAAGCCCGACGGCTCCTCCCCAGTGGCCATCCAGCGCCAGCCCATCGAGGAAGAAGAGGAGCTCTTGCAGGCCAAGCCCGACGGCTCCTCGCCCGTGGCCGTTCAGCGCCAGCCCATTGAGGAAGAAGAGGAGGAGTTGCTCCAGGCCAAGCCCGACGGCTCCACCCCAGTGGCCATCCAGCGGCAGCCGCT
>CAZZJX010000012.1:4853-11729 GCA_964654845.1 uncultured Dehalococcoidales bacterium | reverse complement strand
GGTTACATTTCTTCCACGATAATACGAGTAGGGGTTACGGGACAGGAGGATACTTAGGCAGAATGGAGAATGCTGAGAAGTATCAGTTTCTAGATTATAACCAATTTGTGTCACAGGACGGCGGGCTCCTTACTGAAGAGGAATCAGGCCATGATTTGCCACACTATATAGCTTTAAGTCGGCACGATTTGGAATACTACCGCTTTTACCTGGGTGTACCGGACTTCTTCGAGGATATTGTCCTTGTGGTCAACCAATCTGTAGAGTATAATCTTGTATATTGTACTATGGATATAAAGATATATACCAGTGAAAACTTCGGGGTACCTGACAGGCATGGGTAAGGTAATCAGAATGTAGCAGATTTATGGATATTGCTGGCAGGTTACCGAAAAAGGGGCGTCCAGAGGGGATATCCACCGGATATAATCTCTCCCCTCTCCTTGCCAGGAAGTGGGAGGCAGCCCAGATGGGCTACACGGGGGTTGGTCGAAAGGGTCTTTCGTCACCCTGCCAGGATCGGAAAAAACCTTATATGAGCAGACAATAATCTGCAATACTACACTTATAGACTGCTTCTGAGTGGAGGTAGATGTGGAGCGAATACTAGTTACAGGGGGTGGTGGGTTCATTGGGAGCCACCTGGCGAAGTATTTGTACCTGCAAGGGCACTTCGTCCGTGTTGCCGACATTAAGTTCGATAATTACATTCAAGAAAAGCATTATAGCGAAGGGCTTCAAATAGACCTAAGAGAACTGGAGAGTTGCCTCCAGGCTACGCAAGGGATTGATAAGGTCTATAATCTTGCCGCCAATATGGGAGGCATAGGCTTTATTACCTCAGTGTTCGCTGATGTAATGCATGATAATGTGTTGATAAACACTCGTATGCTGGAAGCATCTGTGCGTAACAAAGTGAAAAGGTTCTTGTTCAGTTCAAGTGCCTGCATCTATCCAAACTACAAGCAAACCGACTCGGAAGTGGAAGGGCTGAAAGAGGAAGACGCATATCCCGCAGACCCGAATGAAGCCTACGGATGGGAGAAGCTATTCACCGAAGAAATGGTGAGGTCCTACCAGACTGATTACGGGCTCGATACTAGAATCGTCAGGTATCACAATATATATGGCCCAGAGGGAACATATAAGGGTGGCAGGGAAAAAGCACCAGCGGCTTTATGCCGGAAGGTGTCAGCGATATCAGATCCAGGAGTTATACCAATATGGGGTGATGGAAAAGCCACTCGCTCATTCTGCTACGTTGATGATTGTGTCAGAGGAACGGTAATGCTTATGGAATCTGACCATGATAGACCCCTTAATATCGGCTCGGACAGACTTGTTTCGGTCGATGGTCTGGCTGACATCATAATACAAATCTCCGGCAAGAGAATAACCAAGACCTATGATCTGTCTGCACCCGAGGGTGTCAGGGGACGAAATGCTGACTTGACTGGAGTAAAGAAGCTGTTGGGGTGGGAGCCTCAAATGAGTTTAGAGGAAGGTTTACGGAGAACCTACCAGTGGATCAGCATGATGGTCGAGAAAGATAGGCAAGCGGATCAAGCAGATGAAGCATGAGAAGAATAGAGAAGAGAGCCGAACGAGGTGTCAGAGGTGACAACGGAGAGGCTCTCTGTCATCGGACTGGGGAAGCTCGGTCTTCCTATGGCAGCCTGCTTCGCTCACAAGGGTTACCAGGTCATAGGCATTGATTCAAACGCCGATATAGTACGAACTGTGAATGAAAAGGAATGCCCTCTATATGAACCCGGGGTAGCTGATTTGGTGCAAAACTCCCGAGGTCTTCTATCTGCCTCCAATGACTATGGATATGCAATAGAGAACTCGGATATCACTTTCATAGTGGTTCCCACTCCAAGTATGGAGGATGGTAGTTTGTCCACCAGATATGTCGAAGCTGCCACGAGAAGTATTGCCGAGGTACTGAAACGCAAAGCAGGGTTTCACTTGATAGTTATAAGAAGCACAGTACCCCCTGGCACTACAGAAGATGTAGTAAGACCTTTAATCGAGAATGTCTCTGGGGAAAAATGCGGCGAGGGGTTTGGACTGTGTTTTTGCCCCGAGTTCTTAGCGTTGGGTACTTTCATAAGGGACTTTCTGGAGCCTGACATGATTCTCATAGGCGAGTCAGATTCAAAGTCAGGCGAACTCCTAACTCAATTCTTTCGAGAAGTGTGCGAGAATGATCCTCCCATTGTGAGAACCACCACATACAATGCAGAGCTAACCAAGATTCTGCTAAACGCGTTCGTTACGATGAAGATAGGTTTTGCCAACACCATTGCTGAGCTTTGTGAGCGAATGACCAGTGGAGACGTGGACGTGGTGAGCAGAATACTCGGGTTTGACTCGAGGATAGGGCGAAAATACCTGACAGGGGGTCTTGCCTATGGTGGTCCTTGCTTCCCCAGGGATGAAAAAGCCCTGGCTTCCTTTGCAAGGACACTCGGGTGCAGAGCAAGGCTGTCTGAGGTAGCGTACGAGGTAAACGAACACCAGATTAGCAGGATTATCCGTCTGGTAAAACACAAGGTCGGGGGAGTCACGAATAGAAATGTTGCGATTTTGGGTTTAACGTATAAGCCAGATACAGACGTGATAGAGGCATCAGCGTCCCTGGAGATAGCCAAAGCCCTACTACAAGAAGGAGCGAGAATAAGCCTCTATGATCCTGTCGGGATGGAAAACGCTAAGAAAGTCCTGAGAGAAGGTAAGGACGTCAAGTTTGCGAACTCGGTGGTTGAATGCCTTACAGAGGCGGAGTTCTGCATCCTAGCAACACCATGGGACGAATTCAAGCGCCTTAAATCGGGAGATTTCACAAGCACCATGAGAAAACCTGTGTTGCTTGACTGCTGGAGGATTCTCGACCGGTCCGAATTCAACAAGGATTTGGAGTATGTGGCAATTGGATTGGGGCCAGAGCGCCATCCTGGGACTTAAACCGGGCAATGGGGAAACCGAGAGCGTTGCGTAGCCCGTTGCGACCCTTATCGGCGGCGGAACCTGGGTGGTACCGTGTAAGGTGACGGAAGGAGGGTGCCAGTCTGTCAAACAAAATTTGTCTTGTCGTGACAACCGTTGGCGATGGCTCTTTCCTTAATGTCTACGCCGACAAGTTGGCTGAAGAAGAACTGGAAGAGGACACACTGATTATTGTTATTCCAGACCGCAAGACTACCCCACAGCTATTTGACAGATCCAAAGAAATTGAGATACGAGGTATTAAGATATTATGCCCAACGGTGGAGGAGCAAGACCAATTCCTGCACAAGCTTGGCAGTATTCGACACATAATTCCGTACGATTCTGGTAATCGGCGAAATATCGGTTACCTTATGGCCCTTGAAAGAGGTTGCGAAGTTCTAATCTCTGTTGACGATGACAACTTTCCTCAGACTTCGTGCAGCTTCTTCAGGGAACACTTGATTGTCCAGCAATCCATCACAGAGATGGAAGCCGTACACAGTGCCAGCAAGTGGTTTAATCCTTGCGATTTGCTCAGAATGGAGACACAGAGCATCTACCCACGCGGTTTCCCTTACCGTTGCCGGCACCAGGAACCTGACGTGCATCTTCACACTGAAAAGGGTAGGATTCACGTTAATGCTGGGCTGTGGCTTAAGGATCCGGACGTGGATGCCATAACCTGTCTCGCCAATCCGGCACAAGCCTTGTCCTTCGACGGCAAATCCATACTACTAGGGGATGATACCTGGGCTCCGATCAATACTCAGAATACGTCTGTTTACCGAGATGCGATAGCAGCCTATTACTTTGTTCGGATGGGTTATCCTATTACGGGCGTCCCCATTGGCAGATATGGAGACATTTTCGGGGGTTACTTCTGTCAGGCGTGCGCTCGTCATCTAGGGTATCGCATCAGGATTGGCACGCCAATAGTGGACCATATACGCAATCCTCATGACTATCCCAGTGACTTAGCGGGGGAATATGCCTGCATCGTGCTGCTTGAGGATATGACCGAATGGCTGCAAAAGGTCAGACTGGAAGGTAACACCTATACTGAGGCTTATCTGTGTCTAGCAGACCTCATTGAGGATGCTGTTGAGAGATTTCGTGGTTTCATGTGGAATGATGTTTCACGTGGTTATTTTCACTACATGGCCTATTGCATGCGAACCTGGACCAAGGCAATTAGGACTATAGAGGGTTGATTACTGAGGCCATTGGGAATGATTAGCAATCCATACATCAGTATCGTAATTCCAGCCCGTAATGATGACTACGGCTTTGGCTTTCTGCACCGTCTGCAGGTCTTCCTCGATACCTTCCTGACTCTGTGTGAGAACCACAATCTGGATACCGAATTAATCATTGTTGAATGGAATCCTCCTCCCGAGACACCAAGACTGAGAGAGGTTTTAACCTGGCCGAAAAACCTGAAGCTTCAGAAGGTGCGTATTATTGAAGTTCCAGGTGCGATTCATAATAAACTACCCTATTCCGGGAATATGACTATGTTTGAGTATATTGCCAAGAATGTGGGAATTCGTAGAGCCAGGGGGGAATATGTGCTGGCAATGAATAATGATGATATCCCTGATAGGGGATTGACTGAATTCCTATCCCTTAAAGAGCTCTCGCCGGAATGTTTTTATAGGATAGATGCGCGCGACATTGAAGGAGTGATTCCTCTGGATAAATCTGTAGAAGAACGGCTTGACTTATGTGCAAGGCACTGGTCCAGGGTTCATACTGTTAAAGGAGTGAGAAGAAGGTCTCTACCATTGTTGGATTACCACTATCTGTGGTCGGTAATAAAATGGCTGGGAGGAAGATTGCTCCGTCATCCCAGATCCGGGGTTCATACCAACAAGTCGGGGGATTTCTTCTTGATGCATCGAAATCACTGGCACAGTCTTCATGGTTATCCTCAACTATCGAGTAACAGCTACATCGATGGCCTTATGTGTTTTATGGCAGCAAGTTCGGGGCTATCCCAGGTTATTTTAGACGACAATAAGAGACTGTACCATCAGGAGCATAGTCGTTCCCATCGTCATAATCGACCCACCATGAATTTCCGGTTTTACCTGGAACAGGGTAAACGAATGATGAAATCAGGGCAACCTTTGATTGCCAATGACGAAGGATGGGGTCTGAAGGAGGAAGAGTTGGCAGAGGTGAACATTTCTTTCGAGTGAGTGTATAGTGCAATGCTCCACAATACTCTTCAGAAAATCGAACCTGTTCTTCTTCGGTTGTTTCACCAATTGCGCTATCCTTCTCCCCCTAATTTTAGAGGAGACCGAGAGGTAGAATGGTCATGGATTGTGGCTCATTTGCCTGCAGGGCCTGGTAGAGCACTGGACTTCGGATGTGGTGCAAGTTATCTGGCACTGGTTGCAGCACAGAGGGGCTTTAGAACTACAGCGATTGATTTAGCACCCGTTTACTGGTTCTATACCCACCCTGATCTCGATTTCATCCAACGGGATATTATTAACCTGGATTTCACACCAGAGAGCTTCGACCTTATTATAAGTTGCTCTTCGATTGAGCATGTCGGTTTAGTCGGTCGATACAGTGTCAAAGAAAACCGTCCTGACGGCGACATCGAGGTAATGGGTAAGATGAAGAAACTCTTAAAACCAGAAGGTGGCATGTTACTGACTATACCTATTGGCCAGGATGCTGTTTTTCCTCCTCTTCATCGGGTATATGGGAGGAGGAGGTTACCCAGATTATTGGACGGCTACACTATCGAAGAAGAAGAATACTGGATGAAGAATGCCGGAAATCAGTGGACATTAACAGAGAAATCAGAAGCCCTTGATCAGAGACCAAGCCGAGATTACTACGCACTGGGATGCTTCGTTCTGCAATCCAAAATGGAAGACCGGCTAATCTCAAAACCTTGTGGTAAAGGGTGATTACAAAGCAGATGCAAAATAGTCGAAGCAAAAGAGGAATTAAGGTCCTTTATGTTTGTCCCTGGGCCCATTGGGCCGGTCACCCTCCCCAGGCTGCAACTGATGAAAGTCCTGCTTTACTCAACACAGGTACCGAGGTTTCCTTATGCACTTTCCGAGGTATCCTCGGTGGAGAAGGACCCTCGGGGATATCTCATAGAACAGTTGCTTCAACCTGGATTGGCTATCCTCTGAGTATCTTCACACGTTTACTGCATTCTTTACCCAGGGGGAAGACCCTCGCGTGGTTCATGGAACAGGTCGCAACGTTATGCCTGTCGATTAGACTGAGAAAGTCTCTGAAGTATGACGTGATATACCTGCGTGATGGAGACCCTTTTATCTTTGTGCCCTTTGTTCTCGGACTCGTTTCCAGGAATCAGAGGTGGGCACTCAGCATCATAGGGACTAAAGCTATACGTGATACCGATTCTCTGTATTACCGGTTTATCAACGCGCCTTTCTGGAAGCCTGTTTACCGTCGAGTCTTGTCCAGGAACCGATTCGTGTTCCTCTGTGAGAATAACGACGTCAAGGACCTTTTTGAGAAAGAATTCCTCGATGGCATATTATCACGAAATATAGGGGTCGTTCCCAGAGGCGTGATGAAAGCAACTGGCCACCGGATACTTCAAAAGGAAGCGAGACGACATCTGGACCTGCCGGAAGACAAGGCTGTTTTCCTTCATTTTGGAAACCTTCACCCGGGTAAAGACATAGAAACGGTACTTGCTGCTATTAGAGATGTGCCTGATTCCCTCCTGGTGCATGCCGGGAAAGTCGAGCCGGAGATCAATCTGAAACGAGCAGTGGAGCTCTGGGGCTGTAAAAGCCGGACCATTTGCCATGACTACTATATTGATGAAGTGGAGAAGCCGTATTACTTCGCCGCTGCAGATGCCATAATCCTCTC
>CAZZJX010000012.1:0-4843 GCA_964654845.1 uncultured Dehalococcoidales bacterium | reverse complement strand
TACAGGCGGTGAGTATGCTCCTGGAGGCGGCCAGATATAAGCTACCGGTGATTGCCAGCGATGTCGGTAATCTGGGAAAACTGGTCAGGCAATACGAAGTCGGATCGGTTTTCCATGCTGAAGATGCTGCTACTCTTGGAGATGCACTTCTTGATTGTATGAGTTACAGCCAGGGGAAGAGAGAAACCATAGCGAGAAACTGTGAGAGATTCCGTGATGATTTCTCTTTGGAAAACTGGGCTCAGAGATGTACCGAGATCCTTACGGAATTGTGCGAATAGTACTGCGGCAAAGACTGATGATTTATCGAGTGTTGTTAGCAGAATGGGTGCCCGGTAATGATAGGTTCCGGTAACTGTGCTTCATACCTGCTACTGCCAGTTATCGCATGAGGTGATATCACGGTAGGACAGATGATAGCACTTTATACTTCAGGCTAATCTAGACAAGATACGCGGTAGCGGGGTTTCGAGACCCGGGCAGTAAAAATCGAGGCCACTCCTCAAGTATTTCAGTCAGGCTCGTTCTGCAACGTAATATGACCGTATTGCCAATAGAACGTAAATGCTGACCATCCCTTGGGCTGAGATCCATACATAGCCGACTCCGATTATGCCGGTTGCTGGAAGAATGAAGTAGCTAGCCGAAAGCACGACGATAGTTATGAATCCAACGATGACCACAAGCTCTCGTATTCTACCTTCCACCCGCAGAGCACCATAATAGATTGAGTTTATCCCTGTAAATAAGCTTGAGATGCTCAATATACGCAGTAGCTGCAGGGCATTTGTGGAATAGCCTGCTCCGAATGCGAGCAGGGGCCATTTGCCGAATACGAATAACACCACAATGGCTGGGATGAGTAAGAGAAAGGTGAACCTGAATGACCGGCGCACATTCACACCCAGCATGACCTCAAAGTGTGAGCCCTCAACGAATAGGGATTGAGATACTGAAATCGGAATGGCGAAGAGCAAGCCGGCCACCATCCACGCCACATAGAAGTGGGCATTTTGCTCTGCTCCCAGAAGATTGACAATCATTATGGGTAAGAGCAAAGCTGGTGAGACACTGAGCAGGTTGGCAAGGTAGTTACCTGCAGTGTATCGCCATGTTTCCTTGATTATCCCTGGAGTTAGCTTGGGCAACGGTTTATAGTTATCCAGAACTCTGGGCAGTAAGAGAAACATGGAGGCGGCTAGAGCAATACCCATAGCTATGCCCCAGGAAGCAACGATGCCAAAAGCGTGGAAATACGTTGCCATGAAGATGAGCAAAGGAATCTTGAGCAGCGAATAGATGGTGTTTTTCAACAGCGTGAAATCGGTTCTTCTGCGAGCGGCGAAAAGGAAATTCATCATTTCTGACAACACCCAGAGGAGAACGAAGAGAACGAAGGCTATGGAGAATACGGCGTTCTGTCGGACAAAGCTGAGAGCCGGAGACCACAGACCCAGGCCAGCGATGAAGATCGCGGCTAAAACAAGAGCTACAGCCCCGCTCAGAGTGAAGCAGGAGTTTATTAAATCCGCAGGCTTCTCAGCTGTAGGTAGACGACGGATAAGAGCAGCATCGAGTCCGAGTGTGCTTAACAGAGCTATAAACATGATGGCGGAAACTATGGCGGACCCCAGACCAACCTCGACTTCGCTATAGAATCTAGCGGCTATCATCCAGAAGACGAAGCCCAGCCCGGACATAATGAAAGTGTTGGCCATCAAGAAGAGGGAGTTGCGATACAGAGGGTGCTCAATCAGGTGCCTTTTCTGCCTTAGGGCTAAAGAAATTCTTTGAAACGACAGCAACCTCATCTCCTAGCAGGGTGCTGAAAAAAAGGAGTCCAGAGGGGGTGCCCCCCAGATATAATCTTTTCCCCCTTCCTGGCCAGGAAGGGGAAGGCGACCCAGATGGGCCGCACGAGGGTTGGTCGAAAGGGTTTTTCATCATCCTGCAATGCTCAAGATGGGAGTATTCAGGGCCAGTCTGATTTATAGAGTTAACTGTACTTGGCAAAGCACGTTCCCCTACCCAACCTTCAGCACCTGTTAGTTCCCAGTATACCACTAAGAGAAGACAAAGGCCCATGATTATGACCACGTTTCTGCTCTTCTTACTGAACAAATCACATTCAGAATGCTCACTGCAGTCAGCACCAGACAGGCAAAGAGAACTGACTCCCTGGATAACTATGAAAGGATAGAGCCTGGAGCGTACTAGGATACCAGCAGGCCCCTGAGGATTCGGAGACGGTTGACAAGAAGTTTGCGGAGAGTAGCAGAATGCGAGCTTCCATTCTACCGTATGAGTATCCTCTTTGACGAAGATGTCCTCATCTGTTGTTATGACTGGAAGTGGGTTATACTCGTCGGTAACGTTTGAGTCAGGTTTTGAAGATGAATCCGGAACTCTGACAGAACGGAGCAAATAAGGCGACTCACGCTGAGCAAGAGAACCGAGTAGGTCGACTGGTGTGTACCGTGCTCTCTGGTTAGATAGTTCATCTCTGTCGTGGCTGGAATTACTCTGCGGAAGGGTCCTTAATTCCAAGCTGAGCTTTGAGACTATACGCACGACTTTAGAGGATGTCTACATGTGGAGCACCTTACTGAGAAACAGCTTCGTGCGCTCGTGGGTGGAGGCAAGCAGCTTCTCGGGTGTGGCTTCTTCGATGATCTCACCCTCATCCATGAGAATCATGCGGTCGGCGGCGGCACGTGCGAACCCCATCTCGTGCGAGACGACAACCATGGTCATCCCCTCGCGGGCCAGATTCGACATAACATCCAGGACCTCTTTGATCATCTCAGGGTCGAGTGCGCTGGTTGGCTCGTCGAACAGCATGATCTTGGGATTCATGGCCAGGGCCCGCGCGATAGCTATGCGCTGCTGCTGGCCTCCGGAGAGCTGGATAGGGTGAGCCGAGGCCTTGTCCGGGATTCCGACCTTGGCCAGGAGGTCAAGAGCAGTCCTCCGTGCTTCCTCTTTGGGACGCTTGCGCACCACGCGTTGTGCCAGAGTTAGGTTCTCCATCGCCGTCAGATGGGCGAAAAGGTTGAACGACTGGAATACCATTCCGATCTCCTGGCGCGTGGTGTTGATGCTCTGAGCCTCATCGAGGGCAACGCCGTCCTCGACTATTCTTCCGGCATCGTATTCCTCGAGACGGTTAATGCAGCGCAGCAGGGTGGACTTACCTGACCCGGAGGGACCGATCACCACGACGACCTCCCCTCTACGCACATCGAGACTCACTCCTCGCAGTGCATGAACTCTGCCGAAGTGCTTGTGAACATCCTCAATATGGATAATGGGTTCTGGTGAACTCATCTCTCAAACCGAGTCCTTTTCTCCAACCAAGCTACGCCGCGTCCTGATAGCAAAGTCATCACTAGATACAGCAGGGCAACCATTGTCCAGACCTCGATGGGGTTGAAGTGTGTAGCCATGAACTCACGCCCGCGACGGGTCAAATCGCTCACAGCTACCACGCTAACCAGGGAAGAATCCTTGAGCAGAGCAATGAACTCATTGCCGACCGGCGGCAGAACGATGCGGACTGCCTGTGGCAGGATGACGTGTCGCATGGCCTGGAAGTATGTCATTCCCAGGCTACGGGCGGCTTCCATCTGTCCTCTGGGGATGCTTTGAATACCAGCGCGGTAGATCTCGCTCATGTAGGCTCCGTAGCACACAGTCATAGCGAGGATGGCGGTGAAGACTGCGTTGGCCTGGTAGTTCTCCAGGGCAGAGATGCCGAGCCAACGCCCAGTCTGCTGGATCACGACGGGAAACGCGAAGTACCACCAGATCAGCTGTACGAGAAGAGGGATGCCCCGCACCACCTCGACGTAAAACGTGGCGGCCGTATAGATGAAGCGGCTCCGCGAGAGCCGACCCAGTCCCCCGAACAGTCCCAATACCAGGACGAGAACAAATGCCGCCACCGTTATGAGAACGGTGACGGCGATTCCATCGCGCACGAAGAGGAGGATGTTCCTGAAGGGGTCAGCACTGACCGTGACCAAAACCACAATCAAGACGACCACGAGGGCCACCAGGCCCCACCAAGGGTCAATGCGCCGCATGGTCGGCTCGACACCAGGGGCGTAGGCTAGCTTGCTTCCGCTGGAACTGGGCTTCGGTTGTTCTGTCATAGACTGTTTGGAGTAACTCGGCAGGCCCCTCTCGGGGGCCCAACCGTATCCTATTGACCTAGTCGCCCGAAAGCCACTTCTCGATCAGTTCGTCAATCAGGCCTTGCGTCATAATGGCTTTCAAGCCGGAGTTAATCTTCTTCTGCAAGTCTCCCTCGGTCTTGCATATCGCGATACCGTAGCTCTCGTCGGTGAAAACCTCGCCGACGGCCTTGAGCTTGGTTGGGTTCGTGCCCACGTATTCCAGAGCCAGCGGGTTGTCAGCGATGACCGCATCGATCTGCCCGTTTATCAAGTCCTGATAAGCCAGACCGATATCATCGTAGGTCTTGAGGGTCGCGCCCGGTATCTTCTCCACCTCAAAGGACCCGGTCGTCCCGATCTGTGCCCCGACGACTTTGCCACCCAAGTCATCCTTGCTGCTGATGTCGGTGTTGCTCTTCTGCACCGTCACCAGCTGGCCCGCGTTAAAGTAGGGATCTGAGAAGAGAAACGCCTTCGCGCGTTCCTCGGTGATGGTCATTGCGGAGATGGCAGCGTCATACTGGCACTGGGCCATTCCGGCAAGAAGCGGGTCCCACCCCACGTTGACGAACTCGATTTCCAGATTGGCCTCTTCAGCGATGGCCTTCATCAGGTCAATGTCGAATCCCTCAATCTCCTTGGTCTGTTCGTTGACAGACTCGAAG
>CAZZJX010000011.1:0-11916 GCA_964654845.1 uncultured Dehalococcoidales bacterium | reverse complement strand
CTGCAGAGGCACCTGAGGCTGACCGCGAGACGGTATTGATCATCGACTTCGGCTCCCAATATAACATGCTCATCGCCAGAAGGGTGCGGGAGTGTCATGTCTATAGCGAGGTATTGCCCTATGACGCCCCTTGGCAAAAGGTTGCTTCCCTTAAACCCAGGGGATTCATCTTTTCCGGGGGGCCGGGCAGCGTGTATGAGCCGGGGGCGCCTCTGGCTTCAGCATACATATATGAAACCCAGCTCCCGATACTGGGAATCTGCTACGGTATGCAGGTGCTAGCCCATCAACTTGGCGGGAGAGTTGCCCTTGGGACGAGGCGCGAGTATGGTCATGCCATCCTCCATCAGGGGGATGTAGAGTCGCCCATTTTCGCCGATTTGCCTGCCTCCATGCCAGTTTGGATGAGCCATGGAGACCAGATAGTGGAGTTGCCGCCTGACTTCACCTCTCTTGGTTATACTGAAAATTCACCTATTGCGGTTATGGGCAATAAGCATGGGCTAATCGGACTACAGTTTCACCCTGAGGTGTCGCATACCCCTGATGGGGAAAATATCCTGAAAAACTTTCTTTATAATATCTGCGGTTGTAGCGGCAACTGGACATTAGGCAACTTTGTCGCCGAAAGCATAGAGCGTATTAGGAGGCAGGTGGGTGATGGAAGGGTTATCTGTGCTCTTTCCGGCGGTGTCGATTCCGCAGTTACAGCCGCGCTGGTCCACCGCGCCATTGGCGATCAGCTGACATGCATCTTTGTTAACAATGGACTCCTTCGCCGTGACGAAGCTGAGCGAACGATCAATACCTTTAAGCGAAATCTGAGGATGAATATTGACTATATTGATGCCAGCGATAGGTTCTTAGGGCGTCTTAGGGGGGTTACCGACCCTGAGATGAAGCGCCGCCTGATAGGAGAGGAATTCATCTCTGTCTTCGAGGGAGAGGCGGTGAAGTTGGGGAAGGTAGGTTTCCTTGCCCAAGGCACCCTTTACCCTGATGTTATTGAGAGCACTACTCCGGAAAGTATGGCCTCTGCAAAGATAAAGACCCATCACAATGTAGGGGGACTGCCTACAAGTATGACCTTCACCTTAATCGAGCCGCTTCGGTATCTATTCAAAGACGAGGTAAGGGAGGTTGGGCTCGCCTTAGGCATGCCAGAGGAGATGGTACTGCGCCAACCTTTCCCTGGCCCCGGGCTCGCTATCCGCATTATCGGCGAGGTGACCAAGGAGAAGCTGGACATATTGCGGGCTGCCGACTGGATTGTGATGAATGAGATAAAACAAGCTAAGCTCTACCGAGAGCTTTGGCAGAGCTTCGCTATCTTGACCGACACCAAGAGCGTTGGGGTGATGGGGGATTATCGAACTTATGGTTATCTTATTGCTCTTCGCGCAGTAACATCTGAGGATGCTATGACTGCCGACTGGGCCCGTCTCCCCTATGACCTGTTGGCTCGCATTGCCAATCGCATCGTCAATGAGGTTCATGGAGTGAATCGGGTGGTTTACGATATCTCATCAAAGCCGCCGTCAACGATAGAATGGGAATGAGACAAGCTGAAGGAGGTTGTACATGACATACGAGTCTGAGTACGAGAACGAAGAAGATGTAGACGTAGTTTTGGAGATGTTGCGAGAAGATCTCATCGGGGAGCTTCAGGCGATCAATCAGTATCAGGAGCATATCGACAGCATGGATGACGAAGAGTCGATAAAGGTTCTGGAGCATATTCGCGATGATGAAAAGGAGCATGTTGCCGAGCTAACCAAGCTCATTCAGAAGCTGGATCCTATCCAGGCCGAAATGTTCAAACGAGAGGGGCTATAGCTCAAACGGGAATTGAATGAATATCCTTGTCATTGGCGGCGGGGCAAGAGAACACAGCTTGGTGTGGAAGCTCAGTCAGAGCCCTAAGGTCGCCAAGTTGTACGTCGCTCCGGGAAATGCGGGTACCGGGCTTATCGCCGAAAACTTGAATGTTCAAGCTACTGACCTACAGTCTCTGGCCCAGGTGGCTAGAGAGAAAAACATCGACCTAGCAGTTGTTGGCCCCGAAGTACCGCTAGCAGCGGGCATTGTTGACCTCTTTCAAAGTCGTGGTATCCCCATCTTTGGTCCCGATAAAGAAGCAACCAAGATAGAGTCAAGCAAGGTCTTCGCCAAGGATTTGATGCACAAATATAGCATCCCCTGTGCCAGGAGCAGGAGTTTTTCATCCTTCAGCGAGGCAAAGGATTATGCCCGTTCCCAAAAGCCTCCTATCGTGGTCAAGGCTGATGGGTTAGCGGCAGGCAAGGGGGCCATTGTAGCCCACTCTATCGATGATGCGCTAAATGCATTGTCCGCCATTATGCAGGATCGCATCTTGGGGAGCGCTGGCGACCAGGTGCTGGTGGAGGAGTGCCTCGAGGGGAAGGAGGTAAGCCTTCTCGCTTTAAGTGATGGTAAAACAGTTGCCCCTATGGTGCCTGCTTGCGATTACAAGAGGGCCTTCGGTGGTGACCAGGGTCCTAATACCGGTGGTATGGGGGCTTACAGCCCTCCAAATTTCTTCGATACAGAGATGATCAATCTGGTGAAGGAAGCCATCCTCGAACCTGTAGTGCGGGCGATGGCAAAAGAGGGAAAGCCGTACAAAGGTGTTCTCTATGCTGGATTGATGGTCACTGATGACGGCCCCAAGGTTTTAGAATTTAACGCTCGTTTTGGCGATCCTGAGAATCAAGTGATGATGCCCCGCCTCGAAAGCGACCTGGTGGAAATCATGCTCGCAGTAATCGAAGGCAGGCTGGATGAGATCAAGGTTGAGTGGAGCGATGAATCTTGCGTTGCTGTGGTTGTGGCTTCAGGAGGCTATCCCGGCAGCTATAAAACAGGTTTCCCCATCAACGGCCTGGACATGGTTGATAAAGACATCCTCGTCTTCCATGCCGGGACGAAGGCAGAGGGAGGCGTGATCCATACCGATGGGGGAAGGGTGCTCACCGTTGCTGCCACAGGTAAAAACATCGCTGAGGCGAGAGAAAAGGTCTATAAAAACCTGCCTCGTATTCAATTCGAAGGTTGCCATTATAGGAAAGACATCGCCCAAAGGGAGGTTTGTTAAGAAATGTCACTTGTTGGGATAGTTATGGGGAGCAAATCGGATGGGCCGTTGATGCAGCCAGCGCTGGATATACTCGGTGAACTGGGCATCGACTATGAGGTCTCCATCATTTCGGCGCATCGAACGCCGGAGAAGGCTAGAGAATACGGGCAGGGTGCTCGAGAAAAGGGATTTGAGGTTATTATTGCTGGAGCTGGATGGGCAGCACACCTGCCTGGTGTCATCGCCAGCTGGACCACCCTTCCGGTGATCGGCGTTCCACTTGCGACGAGTCAACTCAAGGGAGCAGACGCCATCTATTCTGTGGTTCAGATGCCTGCTGGCGTGCCAGTAGCCTGTGTCGCTATCGACGGGGCTAAGAACGCTGCACTCCTCGCTGCTGCGATACTCGGCCTCAAACACGAGGATATTAGACAGGCATATGAAGGGTACCGGCAACGTTTAGCGGCTCAGTAAATGGCAAGAAAGTACTCATAGTAAACCCTCAAGGGCAACTGCTCACGGACAAACCATAAGAACAGAGGGTAGCATACCCCGATAATATCGGGGTGCTCTAGGCATGATTGGTCGCCTAAGGCGACCAATCCACACAAGATAAAGTATCAGAATCTGTTTTCGGAGAAAAGGAGAGTAGATGGAACAGGCACCAAGAAGGAGGAGGGTATTTTACGGCTGGTGGATCGTTGCCGTGTCCTTCATCGTGCTCATGTTTCACGCAGGAGCCGCCTTCTACGCCTTCGGTAGATTCATGCCTACATTGATAGAGGAGCTGGGATCCAGCACGGCAGCGATCTCCGCAGCGATATCGGTATATATGGTGGTGCTGGGGCTCACTGGGCCGATAGTAGGCAAGTTAACTGACAGATACGGACCGAAGCAGGTACTTGTCTGGGGCGGCCTCATTGGTGCTGCTGGGCTGATGCTTCTCAGTCTTACCAGTGCACTGTGGAACCTGTACGTGCTTTATTTTGTGGTGGGGGTAGGGATGAGTGGGGCGGGAACTGTCCCTGTAAGCGTAGTTATCTCCAAATGGTTTAAAAAGCGCAGGGGCCTAGCTATTGGCATCACTATGGCGGGAATATCTTTAGGGGCAATAGTACTCGCTCCATTGGCCCACTACCTCATCGAAGCCATTGGCTGGCAAAGTGCGTATCTAGCTCTGGGAGTGCTCACTGCGGTCTTGATCATCCCGCCAGTCCTGCTGGTGATGAAGACCAAGCCAGAGGATAAGGGTTTACTGCCCGATGGTGCAAGGCCAGTGGCGGATGACGAGCTGCCAGAGCAGGCGAGCGAGTCCAATGCACCAGCAACAACTGGTGATGCGAAGGCAGGCTGGTCAGTCAGAATGGCTATGAAAACCTTGCCATTCTGGTTGGTGCTGGTTACTTTCTTCTTGTCTGGCGCAGGGGTAGCCGGTGTGCTGCAGCACGAGGTCAGGATTCTCGAAATTATGGATGTCTCGTTGGCCGCTGCCTCATTCGCTCTGGGTTTGACTGGAGGGATAGGTGGCATAGGTAAAATAGGCTTCGGCTTCATAGCAGACAAAATGTCACCTAAATATACGGCTATCATCTGTATCGCCCTGCAACTGGTCGGGGTAGTCATTCTTATGTTTACCCATACCACGGCTATGGTCTGGGTCTTCGTAATCGTCTTCGGGTTCGCCATGGGAGGGAATATCACCGTTCAGCCTCTGCTTAGTGGGTACCTCTTTGGGATGGCATCCTTGGGCACCATCTTCGGTTGGGTACTGCTTGCCGGTGCTATAGGCTCGAGTCTGGGACCTGTTCTAATGGGGGCAATCTTTGACGCTTCAGGAAGCTATAACTTAGGTCTCATTATCTTCATTCTGGCGTACGCTGTGGCGGTGGCGGTGCTTCTTCTCGTCAGAAAACCAAAACCAGCCACTGGGGATTTCACGCCTTAGCCTTTATGTAGCTTTTGGCACCCTAATTGTGGTGTGGCAGGCTGCACTCAGACAAGGACGGCAAGAGGTATTTAATAACAAAGGAGAGAGTATGGTGCAATCGCTGAGAAAGGGAAGGATATTTTACGGTTGGTGGATCGTCGTGGTATGCATAGTCGTTACCATGCTTCATGCAGGGGCTTCCTTCTACGCATTCAGTAGATTCTTGCCTACGCTGCTTGATGAGTTCGAATCTGGCGCAACGGTTATCGCCGGAGCAGCTTCTCTCTATATGCTGGTGGTGGGACTGACTGGACCGATAGCGGGCAAATTGACGGACAAATACGGGCCCAAGAAGCTGATAGTTGTCGGCGCCGTGATCGGTGCAGGCGGGTTAATGCTCCTCGGCGTGGCTAACGCCGTCTGGCATTTGTACGTCTTCTATTTTGTGGTGGGGATAGGGATGAGTGGGGCTGGGTTTGTGCCGGTGGGCGTTGCCATCTCCAACTGGTTCGACAGGAGGAGAGGCGTAGCCATGGGTATCACCATGGCAGGGGTATCTCTGGGAGCCATAGTTATTGCCCCTTTGGCCCATTATCTGATAGTAGGCACTGGGTGGCGGATGGCATTTGTGATTCTAGGTGCGATGTGCGCTGTCTTAATCGTCATCCCAGTCATGTTTGTCATGAGGAACAGGCCCGAGGATATGGGACTATTGCCCGATGGTGCAAGACCTGTGGTGAATGGGGAGGTATCAGAGCGGCACAGCATGTCCGATCCCTCTGGGCCAGGGGGAATTTCTAACACTGATGAGTCAAGCTGGACTCTATCCATGGCATTCCGCAGCCTTCCATTCTGGTTGGTGCTGGCCACCTTCTTCTTTGCCGGTATTGTGGTAGCTGGTGTGCTCCAGCATGAGGTCAATATTCTCAAAGGCATGGGAATACCGTTGGCGGCTGCTTCGTTCGCTCTGGGTTTGACTGGAGGGATAGGTGGCGTAGGCAAAGTACTCTTTGGTTTTGTAGCGGACAGATTTACCCCAAAGTATGCCAGTATTCTCTGCATTGCCCTGCAAATTGTCGGACTTATTATCCTCATGATGACGCACACCACGGCTATGGTCTGGGTCTTTGTCTTCGTCTACGGATTCGCCATGGGAGGATGGCTAACTTTGGAGCCTCTCATTACCGGACAGTTTTTCGGGATGGCATCATTCGGCACCATCTTTGGTTGGGTTCTGGCAGCCGCCGCTGTAGGCTCGGGCCTGGGGCCAATCATAATGGGAGCGATCTATGATGCTACAGGGGACTACTTTGTTGGTCTGGTCATCTTCCTTGGAGCGTATATCACCTCGATGACAGCGATTCTTCTTGCCCGTAAACCAAAGCTTGTCAGCAAGGCTTCGCTGTAAGTCTCATTGGCTCTTTGGCATTGCTCTTATTGTGTGGTAGACTAACAAAAATCTAAAAAGTACAATATGTAAAGTGGCAGATAGGTTGAGAGGATGATTGAGAGATATTCGAGGCCAGAGATGAAAAAAGTCTGGTCTGACGAAACGAAGTTCGACAAGTGGCTCCAGGTTGAAATAGCTGTGTGCGAGGCCTGGGCTGAGCTGGGAACAATTCCCAGGGAGGCGGTTCCTCAGATCCGAAAAGCACGCTTCAACCTCGGGCGCTTCGAAGAAATTCTCAAGGAGACCCACCACGACATGACGGCCTTCCTCGGCTCGGTGGCGGAGAGCCTGGGGGAGGAGAGCCGCTTCATTCACCTTGGGCTCACTACCAACGATGTATGGGACACAGCCCTAAATCTGCAGTTGCGTGAGGCGGGCGACATCCTGACGCGGGGCGTTGAAGGACTCATCACTGTGCTCAAGGAGAAGGCGATAGAGCACAAGAACACCATTATGATCGGCCGCACCCACGGCGTACATGCCGAGCCTATCACCTTCGGCCTGAAGCTCGCTCTGTGGGTTGAGGAGATGAAGCGGAATGCGCACCGTCTGGCGGAGGCCAGGAAGGCGATCTCCGTAGGAAAAATCTCGGGTGCGGTGGGCACCTATGCCACCCTGAGCCCTGAGGTGGAGAAAATCGCCTGTTCCAAGCTGGGGCTTGAGCCAGCACCGGTTTCCACCCAGATAATACAGCGCGACCGCCATGCCCAGTTCGTAACAACATTAGCCATTATCTCAAGCTCGCTGGAAAAGTTTGCCCTGGAGATCAGGGGTTTGCAGCGAACAGAGATTCTGGAAGCTGAGGAGCCCTTCGAGGCGGGACAGACAGGCTCCTCGGCGATGCCACATAAGCGCAACCCGGAGCTGTGCGAACGCGTCTGTGGTCTTGCCAGGCTGGTTCGCGGGCATGCCCTGACATCGATGGAGAACATCGCCCTGTGGCACGAGCGGGACATCAGCCACTCCTCCACCGAGCGCATCATCCTCCCCGACTCCTGCCTGGTGCTGGACTATGTCCTGTACGTCTTCACCTACATTATGAAGGGGCTCCAGGTCTACCCAGAGCGGATGAGGGAGAACCTTGAACTGACCAAGGGGCTGGTCTTCTCCCAGCGGGTGATGCTGGCGCTGATCGAAAAAGGCCTCAGCCGTGAGGAGGCATATAGATTGGTGCAGCGCAATGCGATGCAGGCGTGGAAGGAGAGGGTGAACTTCCTTGACCTTTTAACTGGCGATCCCGAAGTCGGCGAGCACCTTTCACAGGCCGAATTGCAGGGCATTTTCGACTACGCCTACTTCATCCGCCATGTCGACGCCATCTTCGCCCGACTTGGGCTGGGATAGCCCTATAGAACGAAGGAAGCAATGAGGAATCTACTCGCTGTTTTCGCTCTGCTTCTGGACGATGTAGCCATAGTGCTGATTATACTTCTCATCCTATGGAAGCTGGGGCTAAGCCTGCCGATATGGGCTCTAATCATCCTGGTGGTTGGGCTGGTGGTGCTTTCTGTGATATTATACAGACTCATTCGCCCGGTGCTGAAGCAGAAGCAAGTAACCGGCCCCGAGCGCTTGATTGACCTCGAGGGGAAGGTGGTGACACCCCTGACCCCGGAGGGTCTCATTAAAGTCCGTGGAGAGCTTTGGAAGGCATCATCGACCAACAACTATGCTATAAACGCTGACGAGGAGGTGTTAGTGGTGGGGCTGGAGGGGCTCAGGCTCTTTGTGAGGCGTAAAAATGGTGGGTGAGGCGCTATTGCGTTGTGTGGATGCGCATAGACAAGCCAGACGTACATGAAGAAGACATCGAGGCGGAGAATGGCGTCGTGCTTAAGGTGATAAAGCACTGATTACCGACATGATACTGAAGACACAACCGAAGGAGACTGAACCATGACGCCGATAACTGAAACCGATCTGCCCAATCAATGCTTCCGCGGAAAAGTGCGCGACGGCTATGACCTGGGCGGCGAGAGGCTACTCATCGTGGCCACCGACCGCATCTCCGTCTTCGATGTGGTCCTTCCTTGCGGAATCCCCGACAAGGGAGTCGTTTTAAACATGCTATCCGCTTTCTGGTTCGAAAAGACGGCTCATCTTGTACCCAACCATTTCATCGAGGTGGTGGAGGAGGATAAACGATATCCCTTCCTGGCGCGGCGCTCCATGGTCGTGCGCAAGGCCGAGCGGATCGACGTCGAGTGCGTAGTTCGAGGCTACATCTCAGGCTCGGGATGGGCCGAGTATGAAGAGAAAGGTAGTATTTGCGGTATCTCTTTACCAAAACGGCTCGCAGAGAGTGAGAAGCTTTCCGAGCCGATATTCACCCCAACGACGAAGGCGGAAGCCGGGCATGATGAGCCGATGACCATCGATGAGGTGAAGGAGGTTCTGGGTGAGGCGCGCACCGAGGAATTGACTGAGAAGTGCCTGTCTGTATATCGCTATGCCCATGATTATGCGCTGCAGCGGGGTATCATAATCGCCGATACCAAAATGGAGTTTGGGCTGATCGACGATAAGTTGATACTTATCGATGAGCTATTGACCCCGGACTCAAGCCGCTTCTGGGAAGCTAGCCTCTATGAGCCGGGTCACTCACAGCCAAGCTTCGATAAACAGCCGGTGCGTGACTGGGCTGCCGCTACGGGATGGAACAAGCAACCGCCGGCGCCCATGCCAACCCCCGATGTCATCGATCAAACCACAAAGAGGTATCAGGAGGCCTACCGCCGCCTCGTTGGGAAGGAGATAGATGATGGACGTGGTTAATAGAAATAGTGTTGAGGCCTTTATTACCAAGGACACATCGGAGGTAAGGGAGATCCTTGCGCCGGGAAACTCCTCGCTGCGAAGACAGAGCCTGGCTGAGGCCAGGGTGGCACCGGGCAGAAGCACAGAGGAGCATTTCCATCCCAAAGCCGAGGAGATATACTATATCCTTGAGGGTAAAGGGTTGATGAGCATCGATGGAGAGGAGAGGGAGATTGGCCACGGCGATGGCATTGTCATCCTTCCCGGATCACGGCACAAGGTGTGGAACACTGGCCAGTCAGACTTGGTAATACTCTGCTGCTGCTCGCCAGCCTATGGGCATGACGATACAGTTATTGTGAATTGAGTTGTCTATTCGCTGAGTTTTATGCAAACCGCAGGTCGCATATAGAAGTCTGGATATCGTCAGTAAAGAAGTACAGGCTAGTGCACCACTAATATAAGCGCTCCATCCGCTTAAACAGGGCACCGAGTATTAATCCCTATTCAATAACTCCCTTGGTGCTGGGGACTTCCCCGGTGATTCGTTCGTCGATTCTGGTAGCCGCATCCAGCGCCCTGCCGAGCGCCTTGAAGATCGCCTCCGCCTTGTGATGCTCGTTTATGCCGGCGAGCAGCCAGGCGTGGATGTTCATTTTCGCCTCAATAGCGAAGCTCTCCAGGAAATGGCGCACCATGTCGCTTTCTAAGTCGCCGATCTTTTTTCTCTTGAATGTCACCTCGACCACGGCATATCCCCTGCCGCCGATATCCACCGCTACTAGTGCCAGTGCCTCATCCATGGGCACAACTGCGTGGCCCATCCTGGTGATGCCCTTCTTATCTCCCAGTGCCTCGCTTAAGGCCTTGCCCAGCGATATGGCGACATCCTCCACCACATGGTGCTGGTCCCATCCGGAGGCATGAATCTTTATGTCAAATAGGCCATGCCGAGCTAGCTGGGTCAGTAGATGGTCGAACATCTTGCTGCCGGTCTTGATATCGAATTTGCCCGTGCCCTCGAGGGATAGTTCGATGCTTATCTTGGTCTCGGTAGTCTCACGGGTGATGGTAGCCGATCTTTTACCCACTGCCTTTTCCTCCTATTTCTTGCAGCGCTTCTATCAGGACATCGGTGTGCTCCGGCTTGCCCACGCTGATGCGAAGCGAGTTCCCTAACAGAGGGGTGTCGAAGTAGCGAATGAAGATACCCTTCTTCTGCAACTCTTTGTGGATAGTCCGGGCATCCCCATCAAGCACAGCGCAATAGATGAAATTCGCCTGAGAAGGCCATGGTTTGAGAAACCTGACATTATCCAGTTCGGCGAGAAGCCGCTCTCTCTCCGCAATTATCGCCTTCACTTTATCCTTGAGGTAATCAATGTCGGCAAAGGATTCCTTGACCGCAATTTGAGCTGCCAGGTTTATATTATATGGCTGCTTGATTTTCAACAGGTGCTCAACAAGTGAGGTTGGGAATACTCCATAGCCGATGCGTAATCCGGCAAGCCCTGCCCACTTGCTGAAGCTGCGCAGCACAATCAAATTATCATACTGAGGAACCAGAGGGGCTACGGTGACTCCGCTGAACTCGTAATATGCCTCATCGACCACAACCGCGATGCCCGTTTTCACCAGTTCAAGGATATCGCTCTGTGATGTTGTGTTTCCTGTGGGGTTGTTTGGCGAGGCGATGAAGACGACCTTTGTCTTCTCGTCGATGGCCTGTTTCACTCCAGCGATGTCGACGGCATAGGACTTGTCCCGCGGTACATCTACTATTTCTCCACCACAAACATCGGTGCAAAAGGAGTACATGCCGAAGGTGGGAACGCAGTTTACCACCCTATCTCCGGGGTTAAGGAACAGACGCAGTATCAGGTCGATAAGCTCATCACTTCCGGCACCGGCCAGTATATGCTCTGCCCCGACCCCAACGTATCCCTCCAAGGCCTGACGCACCTCTCTCTGCTCCGGGTCAGGATAGATATTATAGAAGGAATAAGCAGCGAGGGCGTCTCTCACCCCTGGCGAGCAGCCATATGGATTCTCGTTGCCATCCAGCTTTATGACGCCCTCGATGGGGACGCCAGCCTCTTGGCTGAGTACATCGGGGGGGACAATGGGTTGGTAGGCCGTAAGGCGCAACAGGTCGCCTCTGATCATATTATCGATGCCTCTATTAGGGGGGGTCATTGCGTATCCCCTTTCTTGAGACGTAACTCAACTGAGCGTGCATGAGCGGTGAGTCCCTCAGCCTTAGCGATGATGGCGGCAGCAGGGCCCAGTTTCTCCAAGTCTTCACCGCTCAAGGATACAACAGTAGTGAGCTTGAGGAAGTCACCGACGCCGAGGGGGGAGCGGAAGCGGGCGCTGCCCCCTGTAGGCATAACATGACTTGGTCCGGCAACATAGTCACCCAAGGTCTCGGGGGTGCTTTCACCGATGAAGATTCCTCCTGCATGGCGAATCTTCTCTATATAAGACGAAGCGTTGCGCACCATAAGGGAAAGATGCTCCGGGGCGTAAAGGTTCACCAGCTCGATAGCCTGGTCCATATCGGTGACCAGGGTTATCCTGCCCGTTTCATCCAGCGATTTTCGGGCGATTTGGGCCCTCTCCAGCTCCTTGAGTTGGCGCTCGACTTCCCGGCTTGTCTCTTCAGCTACCCTGGAGGAGGTGGTT